>PBPX01000020.1 GCA_002724835.1 Actinomycetota bacterium
TGAAGATACTGGTTGGGCAGGATTAATATATTTGAATTTAGATGAAGAATGTAATGGAGGAACAGGATTTTATGATGAAGGACATAGGTTGACGCACCTTGCAGAGATGAAGTATAATAGAATGTTAATATACCCAGCGAATATATTACACGGTGCATATGATGAAGATGGGTGGTTTAAAGAAGAATTGTATAGATTAGTACAGGTTTTCTTTTTTCCGATAAAAAAAATCCTAAATAAACGCACTAAATAAAAGTATACAGAATTGCATAGATTATGCCTTTACCCAAGATTAGTACGCCAACTTATGAGTTGACGTTGCCTTCGACTGATAAGACTATACAATATAGACCTTTTTTAGTTAGAGAAGAGAAACTTCTAGTTTTAGCACTAGAGAGCGAAGATACAAAACAGATTACTACTGCTATTAAGACAGTTATTAAAGCATGTATTCTTACAAAAGGAATTAAAGTAGAATCACTTCCTACTTTTGATATTGAGTTTTTATTCTTGAATATCAGAGGTAAGTCTGTTGGTGAAGAATTGGATGTTAATATTATATGTCCTGATGATGAGAGGACATATGTTCCCACCAAAATTTATATAGATGACATTAAGGTCATTAAAGACGAGAAGCATACTAAAGAAATTAAATTAGATGACACCATATCAATGGTGATGAAGTATCCATCTCTTGATGAATTTATTAATCAAAACTTTGATTTTGATGAGAAGAGTTCTAATTTAAATCAATCCTTTGAGTTAATTGGATCATGTATTGATACTATTGTTCAAGGTGAAGAAGCATGGTCAACTGCGGATTGTAGTAAAAAGGAAGTGATGGAGTTCTTAGATCAAATGAATTCTGCTCAGTTTAAATTACTTGAGGGATTCTTTGAGACAATGCCTAAGCTATCTCATGAAGTAGAAGTTACTAATCCTAAGACTGGTGTTAAGAGTACGGTAGTGTTGGAGGGACTATCCAGTTTTTTCGGGTAGCCCTATCCCACATAGACCTGGAGAATTTTTATAAGTTAAATTTTGCGTTAATGCAGTACCATAAATATTCATTAACGGAAATTGAAAATATGATGCCGTGGGAGCGGGACATCTATGTTGCCCTATTGAAAGCACATCTTGAGGAAGAAAAACTCAAACAACAGCAACAGCAAAACAGTAGCTAATGGATCTACCAGGCGATAAGCATAAAACGAATCCAAAAAATGTGACTCATGAGGCTTTTATAAAGTCTTTACAGTCACAGCGTAGGGTACTGGGCAGAGTTATTAAGAATGAAGAGCAGTTAAAGGAGATAGTTGATCAGTTAGTAGAAATAGGTGCTTCAATAAATGAACAGGGTGAGATATTTGATAGTCATGGTATAAGATTAAGAAAATTAGATGATAAGGTTGCAGGTTTACAGAAGAGAGTAAGTAAAGTAGAGAAGAGGAAACCTAGAAGGGGTCCTAGAGGTAAGACTGGTAAAAGGGGTCCAGCAGGTAGAGACGGATTAGATGGATCAGATGGTGTTCCTGGTTCTCCAGGTGCTCAAGGTGAGAGAGGTGCTCAAGGAGATAGTGGTACTTCAGGTGGAACAGGTCCATCTGGATCTGATGGAGTAGACGGATCTGATGGATCAGATGGTTCTCAAGGTGCTGATGGTTCTCAAGGTGCTGGTGGTCCATCTGGTACTAGAGGTGCTGATGGATCTGATGGTTCAGATGGTTCCCAAGGTGGAACAGGTCCTTCAGGTACTAGAGGTGCTGATGGTTCCCAAGGTGGAACAGGACCTAGTGGTGCTAGGGGTGCTGATGGTCAAGGACCAGACAAATCTCAGAATCCAGACTTTGATTGGGATACACCTGGAGGTGGTTCTCCTAGTGGTGGTAGAAAATATGAAGGTACTCGTGAGGATGACTTAGTTGACGAAGAGATTGATGAAAGAATATTAAGAATTATTGGACTAGATGATACTATTGGTATTGATTATGCCACTTATAGAACTCTCTTAAGAGAGAAGATGGCAGAAGGCAGGATGGGTACAACCACCATGTCTAGTGAAGAGATTGAGTTAATAACAGAAGAGTGGAGAAGAGTTAAAGGTAAGGTTGGTAGATTTANNGTAANAAAAGGTAACGNNGANGGTGANGANGGTGCTCCTGCTGGTGGTGGAGGACAAGATTTTTCAGATAGTTTCTTTAACAAAAAACCACCTGCACCTCCAGGACCACCAGAAGCAGATGTAGGTGGAGAAGGTGGAGANGGTGGTCCNGAAGGGATTGCTGGACACATTGCAGCAATAAGAACTACAGTTGAATCAATTGCTGAGATTGTTGCTAATTCACATACATTAATTCGTAATGATATTGCTCGTCGTAAGAGAGATAANGAGAAAGCNNCAAGAGGAGCAGCAGAGACTAAGATGGAAAGTCCTGTAAAGGGACTTCAAAAAATGGCAGGTAAGGCATTAGCACCTGTTCAAAGTGCTTTTGATAGACTTATAAAATTCTTTACTACTATTCTTTTAGGTAAGTTATTATTAAAGTTTGTTGAATGGTTTGGTAATCCACAGAACAAAGGAAAGATAGAAGCACTTGGAAGATTTATTGGTGATTGGTGGCCTACCTTATTAGGTGCATTTGTAATGTTTGCAACTCCTTTAGGTGGAGTAATAAAATTTGTAATTGGTAAAGTATTAAGTATCTCAGGATGGATGTTGAAGAAGGGGATTCCTGCGGCTATGANGGCGATAGCGAAAAACCCGTGGGCAGCAGGAGCATTAGCATTAGGTGGATTAGCTGCGTTTGGAATATCTAAATTAAGTGGAGAGAGCGATAAAGAAGAAGATTCAGTATCTTCTGTCACTCCACGAGGAGATAGAACTGACAAAGAAAAAGCACAGTTGGATGCAATGTGGGAAGGAGGGGGTACGGATGTTATGCCCGATGCTTCAAAGGTGGGTGCAGATGCAGGTGGAGGATGGAAGATTGGTGATAGAGTTGGATATTCTGGTGGTGGTTTAGTAGAACCATTAACTCAAGGAATTCAGTTATTTAATGATGGTGGAGAGATAACACCTCAAACTGGTGAAAGAATTAAAGGTGCAGAACCAGATACTCAATTAATTGCTGCTCAACCTGGTGAGGTAATGATGAGTAAAGGTGCTGTAGAGAAGTATGGTGCTGATACTCTTTTAGGTATGAACGCTGCTGCTGGAGGATCAAATGTACCTGAGATAGCAGAGAATGTTCAGAAGATGTCAGGTGGTGGATTAGTTGCTGGTCCTAAACCTCAACCAATGAAACCACATAAAGTTGATTTAGGTGGTAAGGATTCTGAGACAGTAGATTTAACACCTCCCCAAGATGGTGCTGATGGTGCAGCAGGTGCAGATGGTGCAGCAGGTGCTACTGGTGCTCAAGGACCACAAGGTCTTGCTGGTGGAATGTTAAAAGGTATTGGTGGTGGATTAAAAGCAGCAGGTGGAGTTGCTATGAAGATGATGGACCCATTTGGTATTGGTAGAGGATTACTTGGTAAGGCAAAAGATGCTATTGGTGGTGCTATTGGTGCTGTTAAAGATAAGATGGGTGGTCCACAGATTACTGTTAACGCAAATCTTGTACCTTCTACTTTACCAGTATTAGAAGAAAGAATTACTAAATTGGAAATGGCTCCACCAGCTCCACCCCCAGAACCTCCGACACCTCCAGGTACAGGTGGGTTTAATATAACTGATTTACCTCCACAGGTTATTAAAGATGGTGGTGGCGGTAGTACCTTGACTGGATCTAGAGAAATAAAAGACTTCCCTGTAGTTTTTGAGAACGCACATCGCAAGAACTGTATGGAACTTTATGGCATCATGGGGGTAGCATAATATGGCTATTGCTGCTGGTAAGTTATTAAATATCAAAGATAAGAAGAATACTGCTCAGACAAAACCTGGGTTGATGATGATGCCTGGTCAAGGTGCTCATCATAAAGGTACAGAACCAGCAGAAGAACCAGCACAATCTCAAGGTCAAAGTGGTATACTTGATGATTTAAAAGTAATACATGAGAAGACTATTAATATTGAAGAGGTTCTCAAGAATACATTAAAGATACAGAAGGAAGATATTCGAGATCAACGTTATGAAGCAAAGACTAAGAAGAGAAAGGGTGCTGAGAATACATTAGAACAAGCAGGTAAGAAGGGTGCTAAAGCAGCAGCAGGTCTTTTTAAACCAGTTGGTAAAGCAATAGACAAAGTTAAGAATTTTGTTCTTAATACTGTATTAGGGATGGTATCTCTAAAGTTATTGAAGTGGTTACCTAAGATTATAAAATTCCTTGCAATTGCGGAACCAGTCTTTAATTGGATAACCAAGATTGCTGGATTTTTGCTGGATGTTGTTGCAGGATTTATTGAGTTTGGATATAAGGCAGTAGATACTGTTAAAGGTGTAGTTACTAATATATTTGGTGAGGATGGAGCAAAGGCGTTCGATAAGTTTACGGGCATCTTTACTAAGTTCTTGAATCTTGCCATGATTCTTATGATGGCAACCGTTAATATGGGTAAAGGTCCTGGAGGTCAAAAGGGACCACAAGGTAAAGGTAAGAAACCCAAGTGGAAGAAGAAGTTAGGTAATAAGTTTAAGAAGACCAAACTTGGTAAGAGATTACGTAATCTTAAAGCGAGAAAACTTAAGGTAATGCGTAAATTTGGTAGGGGTTTTAAAAATTTACGAAGAGGTGTAACTAGAGGAGCAGGTAAGTTTGCTAATCGGGCAATGGGTGGATTGAACACCCTTGTCAAGAGAGGAGCAAAAGGTGCATTCCAATTTGCAAGAAGAGGTGCTGGTGCTGCTAAAGGTATTGCTGGTAAAGCAGCGAGTAAGGTTGGTGGATTTGCTGTAAAGATATTTGGTAAAGCTGCTAAGTTCATTGCTCCTGCAATGAAGAGTGCTAAACCGTTTGTCTCAAAATTCTTTGGGAAGATTCCTATTATTGGTCCACTTGTTGTTGGTATAGTCTCTATAGTATCAGGAGAACCATTAGGTAAGGCATTATTCAAAACTCTTGGTGCTGCATTAGGTGGTGCATTAGGAACCTTCATACCTATTCCTGTTTTAGGAACACTGATTGGTGAAACTATTGGTGTGTTTGTTGGTGATTTACTTTATGAAGGTTTAATGGGTAAAGGATGGGGAGCAGTAGGTAAGAAATTACTGAAATCCTTGATGAAGATCTTCAGTGCAGGTAAGGCAGTATTTAATTGGATAACTGGTGGATTTGGTAGGTTCTGGGAGAAGGTTCCTAAGTTTAAGATACCAGATTTTCCTAAGAAACCACCAAAATGGATTCCTGAAAAGGTTGGTTGGTTTGGTATTCCTGGTTGGGTTAGAGAAGGAGTTTGGAAAGGTTTAAGAACTGGATTAAAAGTCTTAATGGGACCATTATCTTTACTAATGGGTAAAGAGGTTCCAAATTTGTTGTGGTTAATGAATCCATTCCAGACCGCTCCTGCATTGGTTAAATCATTCTTCCCACCAAAAGGATCTGGATCTAAGAAAGCAGAAACAATAACACCAGAGGTAGAGGAGGACGAGAAAGCCAAGGCAAAGAAAAAGGCGAAGAAGAAGGCTGATAAGAAGGATCTTTTGATTGCAAAACTTAAAGGTGAACTGAAGGAAGCTAAGAAGATTAAAAAATTAAACTTCACGGTTGAGAGAATTACTTTGGGTGGTGATGTAGCAGCAGTATCAGAAGAGGCATCTTATGAAGGTCAGTCAGTTGAAGTAGTCAAAATAAATAAGATAGTTGAGAAGACTGTAACTGCTGGAAATTCTGGTGGAGATAGATCTTCTGGGGGATCATCTAATAATGGTACTATAGATAACAGAATGGAGGCAGCATTAGCATAATGTCAGCAGTAACCGCAAATAGTATTCTTACATCTGGTGATATAATCAAGTGTGAGATCACGTCTAACAGAGATCCAAGTAAGAAGATGGACATCTCTGCTGGTGTTGTTATGTTTAATTATTATGAGAGTATTCTTGATAGTACAGTTAGGTTTACCTTAACTGTAATGGATACTGGTCAAGGTGAGGAAGGTAATACTGCAATTGCTGGTTTACAGTTAAATGGGTTCGAGAAAGTAGAATTAGTTTTTGAGGATAACCAAGATAATAAATTAAAATTTGAAGGTGATAATGCTATGTGGATCTCTGAGATTCGTAATGTAACATCACATACCGAGAGAACAACATATACTATTGATTTGGTATCTAAAGAGTTCCTTGCAAATGAACTTTGTGGTACTGAGGTATATGCTAGGTATGATGGTGAGATATCTGAATCTGTAGGTAATATATTAAGTAAATTTTTAAAATCCCAAAAGGAATATGAGGGAGATCCTACAAAGAACAAATATAACTTTATGGGTCAAGGTAAAAAACCTATTAAATTAATGACTGAACTTGCTAGATTATCTGTTAGTGAAGAAGCATCAGAATCAGCAGGATATTTTTTCTACCAGAATTATGATGGGTTTAGGTTTAAAGCAATTGATGTTTTATTCGACCAGGAACCAGTTAAAAGTTTTGTATATAATGCAAGTACATCTTTACCTGAAGGGTATGATGCCAAGATACTTGAGTATCAATCTAAGGGAACTATTAATGTTAAAAAGAATTTATTAACTGGTACATATGGATCTAAAATGGAGACATATAATCCATTTACAGATATTTTTGATACAGCAGCAAAAGTAGTAGAAAATGCTGCTCAAAAAGTTTTAGGTGGTAAGGATTTACCTCTTATGGCTGAGGAGTTTATTCGAGATTATGGATTGGAATCTAGAAGATTTTTTAGAAGACTTGATATAGGTGAATTGCCTGATGGTGATGTTGATGAGCAGGTTGAGAGAGCAACAGATGAGAACATTGATTCAAAGAATGTATTCATGCAAGCTGCTATGCGTTATAATAAGTTGTTTACAATTGTAGTAACAATAAAAGTTCCTGGTGATTTAAGTTTGAGAGTAGGTGAGACAATTAAAATTGATTTACCATCACAAACTACTGAGAAAACAGAACGTCCAGATAAGGAATTAAGTGGTATATATATGATATCTGATATATGTCATCATTTATCAAGTGATAGTTGCCTGACCAAAATGCGGTTAGTACGTGACTCATTTGGTCGAAGCTGATATAATTAGGATAAATATTTACATCATATACTAGAAGAATATGACTAAAAAACACGATTTAGATCACGAAGTTTATCTTGATCCTAAAGATGGTAAAGAGCATATCAATCATGGTATGTTGGAATACTCTAAGGAAGATTTGGAGACTGCTCACGCATATTATGATGAGTACCATAAGGATGATGAACCTGAGACTGGCATTAATGATTATCACTTGAGACATCAAGATAAGAAGTTGGATCAGTATTGTGACAATCATCCAGATGCATTAGAGTGTAGAGTATACGACGAGTAATGGTACAGGAATCAGGCTTACTTTTTAATCCAGAATCTATTTCCAAGACTTTTTGGGAAGGGATTGTTGCACCTAGAGAATCTTGGCCTAGGGATGAAGAAGGTCTGACTAGTACAGATGAGTTAAAGAACTGGAGTCAGAGAGTTCGTGTCAGAATTATTGGGGTGAACTCTCCTGACAAAAATATAAACCCAGATGATCAACTNATCTGGGCAGAATTNCCAGGAAGTACAATGGGTAGTGGACATAANGGAAGTGGNNCATCTTCTGCTGTTACTCAAGGTACTCATGTTCGTGGTATGTGGACTAATGCTGCTGANAAGACAGGNGCATTTATTATTGGTATAAAATCTAATAATGAACAAACNAAANTAAANAAGAAGCAAGAGACNACTGATGGTTTTGCTCCTCTTAGTGGATATACTGAAAAAGATNTGGTTGCAACTTTTGATATACCTTTAAGGNTAGGTNAACCTATGGAAGGATTTNCCTATCCAAATGTTTGGGGTATATCTGATCAAAGNCAACAGGAAGAACCANTACTTGGGTTTGCNCAACCCAGTGAATGTGAAAAAGTTCCAATGNGNCAGNTGCAGAAGGCNATNNAAGGAATGATTAAAGATATTGAGAGAGCACAAGACCAACTNTCAAGGTGGGAGAATACTGCNTCTGGATGGATTNNNGANAAACAAGAGTANATCCAGAAGAAAATTGANATCGCATCTAACTTTGTATCNAGAGGTATGAAGTGGATGNTTAAAGAGATGCGTAAGAATGTCNTGGAGNNANTTAATAATGAGACGAAGAAGTTATATCANGAAGTTNNTCCGATAGATCGAGATAAAGTAAAAGNTGCTAAAGATGGTACTCTTGAGTTATTGTCCTGTTTATTCAGTAAGATAACTAAGAACTTATTTAAGATGGTCGGTGATTTCTTAGGTAAGATGATTGATAGGTTTATTAATGTACCAGCATGTGCTATTGAGAATTTCATTGGTGGATTAATGGGCAATCTACTAGGAACTATAAGTTCAATAGTTGATAGNATTATGGGTAGTCTCTCAAGTATCCTTGGTGGANCATTTAANATTGCAGATTCTATCTTAGGTCTTNTAGCACAACTTGCTGGATTCTTNNNNTGTGATGATAAGCAAGAATGTCCAGAGTCTAGTGAGTGGGATATATTTGCAGGTGGTCAACCAGATGCAACATTTGATATTCAGAGTGTTTTAAATCAGGCAAAAGGACTTGCTTCTGATGTTAAGAATTTAGTTGATTTTGATACTCTTAAAGGGTTAAATCTAAATGATATGTTAACCTCTGCTACAAATGCTGCTAATGCATGTAATGTCGGACCAGTATTTTGTGCTCCACCAATAGTAACTTTCTGGGGTGGTGGTTTATCACGCAATTCACCAAATCATGCTAGAGGTAATGCAATTATTAGTGCAGNAGGTGATATTCTCGGAGTTGATATTATTGCACCAGGATTAGGATATACAAAAGAACCTTTTGTTACCATTAAAGATAATTGTGGTAAAGGTAAAGGTGGATTTGTTAGACCAAAGATGAGACCAGATGGTGGAACTAATCCAGATACAGGTCGTCCAACATTTAGTGTTGATAATGTTGTAGTTGAGGAACCTGGATATGGATTCCCATCACAACCAAATGGAGATATGGGTGGTGATGGTAGAGTTTGGGCAACTTCTGACCAGACAGTAGTTAAAAGAGCTGATGGTAAATGGCAACGATTTGATAAAGATGCAGTAATTACACCAGAGATTGATACTACCACACCTAATGTAGATGGTGGTGTGGGTGATACAGTACTTAGACCAGAGGATAGAAATATAGTTGGGGTTGGATCTGCAATAATTGGTCCTGGTGGACTTCCTACTCCTACCACTACTAGTGGTCTTCCTCCTGGTGGTAGTGGAACTGAGACTTTGGATGGCGATCAACCAATGGAAGATAGGATCGCACGTAGGAAGGGTACAACTTTACTTCCAGGTACAGGTCCTGATGGTGAGACAGATTTTAATGCATTCCCTGCATTAACTGTTGGTAGTTATCCTGTAATGCTTTATCTTTGTGGATTAGAGATTGAACAAGCAGGTATGAATTATGATTCTAACTATGATAAGGTTGTTATTGAACCAAATCCAACTGGGGCAGAGATAAAAGCAACCTTTGGTCCTTTTGGTGTATTAGATACTGTCGAGATTATTAATCCTGGTGAGGGATGGACAGAGAGACCTGAGATATATGTCTCTACTAATACTGGTTATAATGCTGTTATAAATCCAATCTTCTGTGTTAGGAGAATTGGTGATGATACTGTTGGTGAAATTCCACCAGGCACACCTCTTGTTAGAGTCGTTGATTGTGTTGGTAATGTTAATAGAGGAACTGTTGATCCTAATAAGGGATACCGAATCATAGAGAGTAACTAATGGCAAAGTTAAAAGTACATAACCCTCTAGAATTGGGTAATGATTACGGTCATTTAAAGTTTGGTCATATTAATATGAACAATCAACTAAGTGGTATCATGCTTAGGAATGGTCTTCCAGGTCAGGAAGTTGAGCATTATATGACTATGATCTCTTCTGGTGCTCAGAAGGGTGGTACTATTAATAGATGTCCAGGTGTNTNTCAAATACATTGTGGAGAGAGACCAGTAACAAACAATGCTTTTATATTAAATGCTGCTGAAGGTGATATTGTTATCAGAGCAGCACGAGGTAGAGTAAGGATAGAAGGACAAGATATTGATATGCATGCGAATAAAGGTATAATAAACCTAGATTCTAATGAGAAGATCAATATGAAATCTAAAACCATTGAGATTAATGGTGATTCTGTGGTAAAATTCTTCTCATCTGGTTTATTAGAGTTAATTGGTCAAAACACTCTTAATTTTTGGGGTGGATTAATTGACTGTGCTGATGGAGCAACCACAGGTCTTCCATCTAAAGGTGAATCATTATTAGAAGATCAACAACGAGAGGGTGGATTAGATGGCTAAGTTCCCAGACATAGAATGTAAAAAGACTTTATTTGTAGGTGAGGGTTTACCAGCACCTTGTTTAGGAATTGGTCCTAGTCAGATTAGAGGTGGTGCATATATTGAAGCACCTATGGTTGTTGGTGCTCCTTGGTTTACCTATTCTGAAGCAACCGTAATGATTGCTAATACATTTAATCCAGATGCAATGATGCCACCTATTTCCTTGAAGGTTAAAGGTGATTCTATAATGGAGGGTAATGGCAGAATGTCAAATACCCTTAAGATCTCTGGACCACAGACTGATCTATTATATGTTGATGGAGATGCCTTCTTTACTGGTGCAGTAGATTGTGGTAATAAAGGTAAACTTGCTTCGAGATTCTCTGCTGCTGATGGTAAACCAAAACCTTTTGATATACAACATCCTACTAAAGGTAAAGGTCATAGACTTAGATATGCTTGTATTGAGGGACCAGAGGTAGGAGTATATTATAGAGGTAGATTAAAGGACTCCAATAGAATTGATTTACCATATTATTGGAAGGATTTGGTTGCAGAAGAGAGTATTACCGTACAGTTGCAACCAATTGGAAGTAGACATTTTCATTTAAATGTCATAGAATTCACAAATGAGTACATAATTGTGGGTGAGGCAGATGACAAACCGATAGATTGCTTCTATCATGTCTACGGAGAACGAAAAGACATTAATCCATTAATCACAGAATACGAGGGTGATAGTTGGGAGGATTATCCAGATCCAAACTATGATCCTAATAAGGTTGATTCTGATGAAAGGGTATATAATGATCCTAGGTTCTCTGGTCCTCCGAATACCAACACAAAATGAGAACTCAAAATAAAGAGAACTATTACTACATCTTTTGGGTTGTAGCAATGGTTGCTTTTATAGTACCTCAAGTCTTTACTGCTATTGCATATTGGAGACTTGCTGATATTCTCACTGATCCTATGCGAGTAGAGCA
>PBPX01000021.1 GCA_002724835.1 Actinomycetota bacterium
CTTATCAAAAGTTGGAGGCATAAGAGATTCTGTTTCATTTATAGCATAACCTACCATGATTCCTTGGTCTCCAGCTCCTTGGTCTTCATCATCCTCAACAGCTGCTCTTATCTCTTCTGACTGTGGAGTAAGTTCATTCTGTATTGTTAAATTATTTAAATCAAAATCTGGAAAACTAGTTTTTATTGTTTTTTTAAGTGCTTGATTTACAATACTTACAACTGCTTCGTCGGTGATGTTGGCTATCTCGCTGATTTCACCACCTACAACAACCAACCCTCCATTATCAGTACCTGTTAAAAAAGTTTCTACTGCTACTCTTGATTTTTTATTATTTTCTAAAGCCTTTGTTAATACATAGTCTGAAATCAAATCTGCTATCTTGTCAGGATGACCAGGTGAAACTGTTTCTGCTGTTACATATTTACTCAAATTAACTCTCCTATTTATGCAATTTATGGAGAAAGCTATTTTTTGTTACAAACCACATATTCAAGCACCTTAGTTAGCTTTCTAGGTTGCTGAGGTTTTAACCTCTCTCCATGCTTTTTCTATGTTAGTCCTAAGAAATTCTTTTTCAATTTCTTCTCATCAAAACTTTAATCAAATAAATAGCTACTCTTTAAATATGTTTTCTGAAATTAAAAAAATACTTAGCTTACTTTTATCAGTTGCTTTTTCCTCAATCGGTTTTATTGCAGCAATTACTGTAGCTGCATTATCAGTAAGAGAAGTTTCTGCAAATCCCTATTTAGTTGGATTTCCCAACGCTTTAGGTGTAGGAGGAGCTTTTGTTGGAACTCAAATTTTTGACTACTTTTCAAAAAAATATTCAAGATTGTCGGCTCTTGGTAATACATTTTTTATTGGGGGTTTTGGTGGAGCAATACTAATTTTAAGTCTTATTACAGATTCTTTTTTTCTTTTATTATTAGGTTCTTTTACTTTAGGAGTTGGCCAATCAGCAACACTTCAATCTCGTTACGCAGCTTCATTCGTGGCTAGCGAAACCTATAAAGCTACATCATTATCTTTAGCTGTATGGTTTTCTGTCTTTGGATCAATATTTGGGCCTAGACTTGTTGGTGAATACTCAGAATTATTTCAAAAAACATTTAACTCTGAACTTATTGTTGGTTATTTTATAGCTACAGCTGGTATGATTCTTGCTGGTTTTTCTATTTATTTTCTTTCAGAAAAAGATACAACATTAAGAGAGCCTTCAAATACTGAACAAACTAAAGAGTTAATTTCATTAGATAATAATGCGAAATTACTTACAAGAATCTTAGTTCTTAATCATTTCGTGATGGTTGTAATTATGTCCGCAACTCCTTTACATATTCAAGATATAGGTGAAACAATTAAACTAGTAGGAACAATTATAAGCTATCACACTTTGGGGATGTTTTTATTCTCACCAATCTTAGGAAATCTTGTTGATAAATATGGAGCTAAATTATTTGCTGCAATTGGTAGCTTTATACTTTGTTTAAGTTGCGTCCTTTCATTATTTAACACAAATATTTTATTCTTAAAAATTGGATTATACCTTCTTGGCCTGGGTTGGAATTTTACATTTATTGCAATCAGTGCTGCGATTTCTAAATATTCAATAAAAAATTCTATAAATCTAAATATAAAAAGTGATTCAATGGTTTTCGCTGGAAGCTCTGTCGCTCACTTAAGTCTTGGGTTTACGTATGTCTTTCTTGGATATACAGGTCTTGTAATCTCCGCTTTATTTCTTTCCCTATACTTAATATTTAATGTAAGAAAATTTTCAAAACTAAATTTTATNTAATTAAACCTCTATGTTAAGTAAGTCTTTTCCAATTACNATATCTCCTTTNTAAANATCTCNNANTTCATTTTNTAATTTTTCTTCATCAAANGANGGAGGGACAAAATGTGTAAGAATTAATTTTTTTACTTTTGCTTCTNTTGCTANCTCCCCAACTTCTTTTGGGGANGTGTGATAATTAGCTACATTTTCTATTGTTTCTTTTGTCATTCTATTTTTATCAAAACCTAAGCCAACAAATACTTCGTGTATTAATGCGTCAGCTTCAAAAGATTCCTCTATTAAAGTCTTGCTTTTCCGTGTGTCTCCAGAAATAACTATTTTTTTAGTCTTTCCTGCTTTGTTAAATTGTANTTTATAACCATATGCTGGCTCTACTGGTTTATGATCTACTTCAAATGNTGTTATTTGTGCTGCTTTATCTTCATATATATAGCCTTTTTCTANTTCATAAATTTCATACAATAAACCATCNTCATTTGGCCTAACTTCCCATTTTTTTCTACCTTCAAGTTCTTTTTCAAAAGCTTTTAACTGAGACTCAAAAAAATNTTTTATTCCTAAAGGACCAATTACTTTAAAAGGTTTTTCTCTCCCCTGGTGCCATCCAGAAATATAAAGCTGGTACATNTCAACAATGTGATCCGAATGAATATGTGTTATAAANAAGACATCTATTGCTGCAGATTTGATACCAAACTCGCTAAGCCTTTGGGTTACACCTGANCCGACATCAAATAANTAGTTATTATTTTCAACTTGAACAAGAGTACTAGGTCCGTATCTTTCATGGCTTGGGCTTGGGCATCCAGTCCCTAAAAGTTTTACAGTGCTCATAATTTACTTGAAACTATAGCAAAATTATTTAANACNGTATTTGGCCTTATCCCTTTATCTAGATCATCCATAGAGTCTTGGAGTAATTCACAGTATCTAAATTCTTTTTTTCCAAATTCTTTAGTAAGTAGTATGTTTCTTGTTAGGTATTCAAATGAAGCAATTATGAATCTAGTATGATTCACTTGGTAGCTATCCTCTTTCTCTTTTTTGTATTTATCAATTATTTTTATAAGTTCTTGAAATTTGAAAATATTCTCNGTTGAATCATTTCCAACATTTTTTAAAGACTTTAAAACATTAACTAAGTCTTGAGGAATNTTTGAAAAATCTTCATCTTCCCTTTTATTAGATTCCATAAAATTTATAAAATCTTTTTCTGAAAAATTAAATTCTGTTTCAAAATCTGTATCTATAAAGACTTTTCTACACCGGCTTTTTATTGTAGAAAGAATGCCCAATATGGAGTCGTCTCTTGCATGAGACCAGAATTTTCCACTTGAAGTTAATATAAAAATGCTAGAGTCTGAGGGATCCTCTAGTGTTTTCAATAATGCATTTGATGCTTCTTCAGTAAGTGATTTCACTGGGGGAAATATAACAATTTTATATTCTCCTTCAACTGGAACTAAGCCATCATTTTCAATAATATTTCTAATGTCTTCAACACCTAAAGTATTTAAATTTTCTGATGAAACAAGTTTTATATCNGGATGGTCTACCTCTTCTTCAATNCCAAACAANATTTTTGATGCAAATATCTTTGCCTGTTTTAATAAATGACTAGATGTATTACCTAATAGTAAATAAGCATGGAAAGGAGATTCAGATTCTTGTNCTAATTTTTTATTAAGTTTTTCCAATGTTTAACCATTCACATATAAGATCTAGATTTTTTGAAAATTCTTTTTCTGCATCAACTANTAGAAACTTATCGGGATATTTACCAGCTAAATCTAAATACCCCTGTCTAGCTCTGTGAAAAAAATTAACTTCTGAACTGCCTATCCTATCGCTAACCTTTTGTCTTTCGAGAGAAATTTGTGGATCAATGTCTAGTANAACTACTCTCTCCGGCCAAAAACCATCTAAGGCAATATTGTTAAGTTCGTATATTTGATCTACTCCGAGCTCTCTTCCAGCTCCTTGGTATGCGATAGAAGAGTAAGCNCTTCTATCACTAATTACAATCGAGCCAGATTCAATTTCTGGTATTACAACTTCTTTAATAAGTTCTGCTCTGTTTGCGCAAAATAGAAAAGCCTCNCTCAAATCAGGAACTTTATATTNATGACTTAATAAAAGCTCTCTTATGCCTTCCCCTAGTTCTGTTCCCCCGGGTTCACGAACAACTTTATATTTTTTATTCTGATTTTCTAAAATTTNGCAAAGACCTTCTATGAAACTAGTCTTGCCTGACCCATCTATTCCTTCAAAAGCTAGGTAGTTACAGTTCATTCTTGTTCGTCCTCTGTTGTTCTGAAATCTAATTTTATATTATTAAAGTTTGAATTCTCAATTCCAAACTCATTTATTATTTTCTTATATCCTGTAAGGAAGCCTATACAGCCTGATATGAAAATTAAAATAGCGCTACCNTGCAAGACTATTTCAACTCCTGTCGCATCAAAATGCTTNTCAAGAAAATTTGCAAGTATTCCTGTAGTTAAAAAAGAGACTAATAAAGCTACTCTTCCTATGGAATAAAAATTACCAAAAACCCTGCCTCTGAGNTCAGGTTTAGTTGAAGCTTGTAAAAAGCTGATTGTAAGCAAGTAAACACCCCCTGTCCCTATTCCNGAAACAAATATTGATAANAAAANNTTTATAAATTCAAGAGATTTAAAAGCACTAAAAAGGGATAGTCCTGTAAGAATCATACTTAGACCAATTAAGAAACTTACTCTTGAAAAAGAACTAACAAAATAACTAAGTGTGATCATGCTAAATAGAATCCCAGATCCAAAAGCTGCAATCATAAAACCAAAAGAACTTTCTGTAAATCCTAAATTTACGGTTAAGAAAGTATGACCTAAAATAAATAATGCTCCCGCAGCAAAAAGACTCAATGAAATTGATATCGTAATGTTTCTAATTGAAGGAGTTTTAAAAAAGTAATTTAAACCTTCCTTAAATTCAAGGTAGCTAAATCTCTCACCTCCTGGTGATAAATTAATTTTGTCAGACCTAAGGTAAAAAAGTATATAGGAAGAGATCAAAAATGTAATGGCATCAAAAATGAATACAATAGATCCGCTCCAACCATTGCCATAGTTTAAGATAATTTCTGGAACTTTTAAATCGCTTACAACAGCAAACAAGATTGAAGCAATCGGCAGAGTCGCATATGTGCCTATAGCAAAAAGTGAATTTGCTTTAACAAGATTTTCTTTCTCGACAACTTCAGGGACAATTGCTTCTCTTGATGGTTGACGAATTAAAGAAAATACCTCTGATATAAAATTAATAATGAATAAAAATACTAAATTATCTGCAAAAAATAATAGAAAGACAATAAACATTCTGGAAAGATCACAAAAAATCATAGTATTTTTTTTATTGAATTTATCAGCAATCAAACCGGCAATAGAAGATAGAAAGGCTGGTATGATTCTTGCAACTAAAGGCACCACAGCAGTTATTTCAGAATTTCCTTCAGTTGTCCCTATGTGACTAGCTAAAGCTACTGATGCAAATAATGTTGCCCAATCTCCAAAGCTTGAAAGTGAGCCTGACCACCATAAAATGGAGAACTGTGATTTCGAAAATATTTTTATTGAATTCATTCTTCTCTACTCATCATAAATGGTATTGAAAATACTTTTTTTTTAAAAGCTGTACATATTGAAAAAATAGTGTTATCAATAAGGACATGTCAAAACCTTTAGTAATTGTAGAGTCTCCTACAAAAGTAAAAACTATATCAAAAATACTTGGGTCTGAATATATAGTTAAGTCAAGTGTTGGCCATATTAGAGATTTGCCTAGAAATACAAAATCTATTCCACCTGAATATACAAAAGAAGAAATACTCTGGGGGGCTGTAAAGCCTAATGAGTTTGAAAATATTTATGTTATACCTGAAGACAGAAAAAAAGTAGTGAAAGAATTAAGAGAACTGGCAGATAAAGCTCCTGATGTTTATCTAGCAACTGATGATGACAGAGAAGGAGAGGCTATCGCCTATCACTTAAAAGAAGCTCTTGAACTTAAAAAAGAACCTAAGAGAATAAAATTTAACGAAATTACCGAACCCGCAGTATTAAATGCAATCGAAAATCCTGAAGTTATAGATATAGGAAAATTTAAATCCTATGAGGCAAGAAGAACTCTTGATCGAATGATTGGATACGAAATATCACCAAAATTAAGAGACCTTGGTGGTGCTTTTATTTCAACAGGAAGAGTCCAGGGGCCTGCTATAAGGCTAATTGTTGAAAAGGAAGAAGAAAGATTAAGATTTGTTAAATCAAAATATTTTGAAATAGAAGCAACATGTAAAACTTCAGATATTGAATTTCTAGCGAATTTAAAAGGCGTAAAAGGAAAAAGGATTGCCTCATCGAAAGATTTTGATAAAAATGGTAAAAAAATAAATAAAGACAGAGAATACATTTCAGAAAAAGACTGTAAAGAAATATTAAACCTACTTAGTAATGGTTCAGCTAAAACATCTAAGATAAAAGAAACACCTAGAAGTGGGAAACCACCTAAGCCTCTAAAAACTACAAGCCTTCAATCTTCAGCAAGAAATAATCTGGGATTTCAACCAAGAAAAACGATGAGTGTGGCTCAAAAGCTTTACCAAGAGGGATTGATAACTTATATGAGAACAGACTCTATCAGGCTCTCAGAAGTGGCAATTAAAGCAGCTAGAAAATATATATCTGAAAACTTTACAAAAGACCATTTACCAAAAGATCCAAATTTATATGGAGATAATAAAAATGCACAAGCAGCACATGAGGCTATTAGGCCTTCTGGAGATATTTTTACTGAGCCAAAAGAATTACNCGGAAAATATAAAGAAGATAGCGATGAATATAAACTTTATTCTTTAATTTTTAATATAACTGTCGCCTCTCAAATGACAGATGCCAAGGGAGTAACAAAAAGCATAGAAATAGAAGTACAAGATGAGGCTTTTGGCCCAATTATTCTTGGAATTTCTGGAACAACATGGACTTTTGGAGGTTATAGAGATTTAATTAAAGATTTAAGTGAAAAATCTCAAGAATTACCAGACCTTACTGAAGGTGATTTGATAAATATAATAAATTCCAAATCAGAAGAAAAATTTACGACGCCACCAAATAGATATTCTTCTACTTCATTGATTAACAAGCTTGAAGAGCTAGGAATAGGTAGGCCATCAACATATGTTTCAATCATTGAAAGTATTACTTCTGTCTTTATTAATTCTGAATCTAGTTTAAAGCCAAGAATTCTTGCTATTGCAATGATTAATAATTTTATGAAACCTTATTTTGATTTATACATAGATTATGAATTTTCAAAACTAATGGAAGATGAATTAGACAAAATACTTGAAAGTAAGAATCCAGAAGAGGCAAAAGTNAAATTTTTAGAAGATTCTTACACCAAAATAAAAAAACATATTGAAGGATACGAAAATGCCTGATCCGATNGAGTTAACTTCAATTCCTTTACCTTTTGATTCACCTTATGTTATAAAAACAGGAAGAATCCAAGGAAGAGTTCCTTATCCTTATCTTCTAAGAAATGATGATTTTAAGATTGGGCTACCTCCTGAAATTACAATAGAAGAAATAACTAAAGAGCTNATTGCAGACCTTGAAAAAAAGCAAGAAGCGAGCTTAAGTAAAGAACGTATCATATGTAAATGTCCTGAATGTGGTACTTCAATCTACATTAAGTTAGGNCCAAATGGAAATTTNTATATTCAACATGGAGTTAAAGAAAAAGGAGTAAGACAAGATAAATGTATTTATAAAAATATGATTGGACCTATTTTTGAAGATGAAGATCCGGACAAGCTAACAACAGAAGAAGCAATAGAGAGATTCTCTTTATCAGCAAAAAATCCAAGACATATAGTCAGTGAAAATGGTTGGGATTATATGACGGCAGTTGGCCCTTATGGTGGCTACTCAATGAAACAAAGAACTAGACAAGTTTTTGATAATGACGAACTAAAAANATTAAAAAAGANTGAGATTTTTGAATTAATTGAAGAAGAAAAATATCAAAGAATTTTAGAAATAATAGATAATGAAAATAAAAAAATANCTAAAAGTGCAACAAAAGAAAAAATCATAGATTCAATTAATGAAGTTTTCAAAATAGNAGAAAAAACAATTAAAAAATTATCTAAAGANGAATTAGTAGAGCTCTCAAAATTACTTGAAATTGTCCTTTATAGAGGAAGATTTCGTATGAAAGCAGAAGATGCAACTAAAGATAATCTAATAAATAAAATTGTTACTGAAAAAAAGAATAAACCATTAGAAAGCCCGAGAGATGCTNTAACTATAAGTCCCGAAGAAATACTTAGTTTATTTGGAGATGTAAAAGAAAAAGAATAGCTATTTAATGAAAGTTTGATTCAAGCTTANCAATTGAGTTTTTCCAATTGTAATTTTCTTCAACAAACTTTTTACTTGCNNTACCAAACTCTTCAATTTTTTGNGGATTATTAATAAAATATAAAATTGCTTCCTTCAAAAGTTTTGGNGAACTAACAACAAATCCACTTCTACCCGGAAGAATTGTTTCTATAGAACCACCGGAAGCTCCAACTATAACTGGCAAACCATGAATTCCTGCCTCAAGATAAACTAATCCTAGGCCCTCATACTCGATTCCAAAATACTTTGAAGTAGAAGGCATAGCAAAAATATCTATTGATTTATAAAAATNACTATTTTNATCATCTTTTAAATCATCAAAAAAAGTTACCTCTGCAGAAGATATACCAGCTAATTTTTTTAAATAATTTTCTTGCTTACCAAATCCCAGNATATTTAACTTTATTTCATGGCCTTCTTCGTTTATTTCATGAACNGCATCTATAAGCCAATTTATTTTTTTCCTTGAAACAAATCTGCTTACTACACCAACAGTTAATCCTTCTTTTGCTTCATAATCTCGTTTAAAATCTTCAACATCGGCACCTGCACCAATATTTATTACTTCTGTTGAAGTTATATCAATTAATTTTTTACGCGAAAATTCACTTACAGTGAATACACTATTCAAATTATCAAGATTTCTTTTTAAAATTGTTCTTATTACTGGAATATAATTTAAAATATTAAATTCTGCACCATGACATATCATGTACTGAGGAATTTTTATATGACGTGGTTGATTTGGAAGTTCTAAATTTGTTAATTTATTTACAAACAAAAAATTTGGATTACTAGAACCATGAATAATTAAATCTACCTCTCTTGTAAATACAATTTCCTGTACTTCTTGGAACACTTTATTTGGATTAAATATAAATTTATCTTTTGATTTTATTACGTTCTCACCATCAGCCCAATTAGGAGCATAAATAATGAGATTTGAATTCAAATTTTCTGATAATTTAGTTAGATATGTGCTTATTCCGCCTTTTTTTGGCAACCAATCATTTGTTATCAATAATATGTTCATAGACTATTTGAATAATATTATACGTAGAAACCAAAAATGTACTTAATTAAAATGCTGAAGCAAATATTAAGCTAACAATAGTCATTACTTTTATGACTATATTCATTGCAGGACCAGAGGTATCTTTAAATGGGTCTCCGATTGTATCCCCAATTACAGCAGCTTTATGTTCATCAGAACCTTTCCCTGCTCCACCTCCTGCTTCGATATATTTCTTTGCGTTGTCCCAAGCACCCCCTGAGTTAGCCATGAATATTGCTAACAAGAAACCTGTTACAAGAGATCCGGCTAGGAAACCACCTAGGGCTTCTTTATTCCAAAATCCAATAATCAATGGTAATGCTATAGCTAAACCTCCTGGAAGCAACATTTCTTTTAAAGCAGCGGAAGTCGCAATGTCTACACATCTTGTGTAGTCAGGCTTTGCTCCTTCTTTGCCTTCTCTAAGTCCAGGTATTTCTTTAAACTGTCTTCTGACCTCTTCAATCATCTTGAAAGCAGCCCTCCCTACAGCATTTATTGTCATCGCAGCAAAAAGGAACGGGAACATTCCCCCTAAAAATAATCCAGCAGTAACTTCTACCTTCGTTATGTTTAATCCAATTTCGCTTAAGCCTGCACTTTGAACAAAAGCAGAAAATAATGCTAAAGCTGTGACAGCCGCGGAACCGATTGCAAACCCTTTAGCAATTGCAGCTGTTGTGTTTCCAAGTGAGTCTAATTCATCAGTGGCTTCTCTAACTTCTGGAGGAAGGTGTGCCATCTCAGCAATACCTCCGGCATTATCAGCTATTGGTCCATAAGCATCTACAGCAACTGTTATTCCTAAAGTAGCTAAAACACCTATTGCAGCTATCGCAATACCATAAATTCCACCACCAGATCCTAAAGCCCAGTCCCCTGCTGTATAAGCTCCTCCTATACCAAAAACTACAACTATTACAGAAAAAGCAGCTGACCGCATTCCTTCTGAAATGCCAGACAATACTAGTGTTGCGGGCCCTGTTTTAGCTTGATCAGCTATATTTTTTACTATTGAATAATGATCAGATGTAAACCATTCTGAAATTTGGCCGACTAACAATCCCACCGCAAGTCCTATTATTACAGCAAAAAAGAGCCCTATTGAATTTTCTGAATATGAAGAAAACATGCTATCACTAAGAAAGTAAACACCTAAAGTTGTTAAAGCCGCAGCGCTATAAGTTCCTCTATGTAAAGCTTGAGCTAATTTTCCTTCTTTTGGTTTAACAAGAAAAGAGGAAACTATAGAAGCTGCCATACCAATCGTTCCAACTGCTAATGGAAAAAATAATAATGAAGGTAAAACATTTTGGCCACTAAATACTATTGCTGCATAAGCAAGAGGAGCAACTAAAGAACCTACGTAACTCTCAAAAAGATCCGCTCCCATACCTGCAACATCTCCTACATTGTCTCCTACATTGTCAGCTATTGTTGCTGGGTTTCTTGGGTCATCTTCTGGTATACCAGCTTCAACTTTCCCTACTAGATCTGCGCCAACATCTGCTGCTTTTGTATATATTCCTCCACCAACTCTTGCAAAAAGTGCAATCGAGGAACCTCCAAGTCCAATTGCTGCTAAAACATCATAACCATTTGGCAATTCCAAAATATCAATGAAAACCCAATATCCTACTGCTACACCAAGGAGTCCTAGTCCAGCGACTGTAAATCCCATTACAGCACCGCCTCTAAAAGCTACTGGTAATGCTTTTAATGTTCCACCGTCTCTTGCAGCTTCTGTTGTTCTTCCGTTGGCAGCTGTTGCTATTCTCATTCCAATAAAACCAGCTAGTGAAGAAAGGAAGGCTCCAGCTACAAATGCTATTGAACCCCATGGATATCCCCATTCAGTTAATGTTGATATCAAAACTGCTAATACAACAACAAAAACACTAATCCATGAATACATTCTTTTTAAAAATGCCATTGATCCTTCACGTATAGAAGCAGAAAGCTCTTCAACTTTTTCATCAGTAACTTTTATTGATAAAACTTTGTTTGCATAAAAAGCTGCTAAAGCTAATCCAAGAGCAGCAGCGATAATTGAGTTAAATAACATTAATATTCTCCCTTAATATTGACCCATAATATGATAGTAAAAATCTATTTTATTATGTCTATTTTATCACTCAACTACTGGTGACTCAAAGCGATCATCATCTTGTTGTTTTTTAGCTGATTTCTTTAAGATTCTATTTAATAAAATTGGAGCAATAATAGTTGTATTAATAACCATCCAAATGATTATTGCAATTATTTCTTCATTAATTACTGAAGACAAAGTAGAGGTAGCAACTGCAACAAAAATTAACCCAACCTCTCCTCTTGGTGCCATACCAATTCCAATTACAGAAGTGTTCATTCCTTTTCCTATAGCTCCAATTGCTGAAACATATTTACCAATAAAAGCTAAGAAACTAATTAATAACCCTATTAAAAATATATCTAAGGATGCGAGGATAGTTATGTTTACCTCTGAACCTATATAAACGAAAAATACTGGCACTAGAAGAAAGTTTATATTTTTCATCTCGTCTCTTATTCGAGTAGTCATATTTGCTTCACCGGCTAACACTCCTCCTGCAAAAGCACCCACTATTGGATGTAAACCAACTGAATGAGCTGCAGCTCCTAATCCCATTGCAAAAATAAAACAACCTGTCACGAACGTTCCAGGTGAAGGTATTTTCACAAAAAAGTTAAATATTGTAGGTGAAAGCTTTCTACCAAGGAAAACAGTGACAAGTAAAAACCCTACAGCTTTAAATGTTATCACTCCAAGGTCTTGAACTGAAAAGTCTCCATCATTGCCTAATAACCCTGCAACAACCGTAAGAATTAATAACCCCAAAATATCATCAACTACTGCTGCACCAATTATGGTTTTGGCTTCCTTAGTTTTTAATGCCCCTAGGTCACCAAATACTCTTGCAGTGATACCAACTGAAGTGGCTGTCATTGCAGCTCCAACAAAGAGTGCTACTTCAAATTGGAAGTCCCCTCCAAGGTTTAGCGCATAAACCGAACCATAGCCTAAAGCAAAAGGAGCAACCACTCCAATTAATGCAACAAACAATGAAGTTGATCCCAACTCAACAAACTCTTTCAAGTCTGTTTCTAAACCTACCTCAAAAAGCAAGAGAATAATCCCTATCTCTGCCAAAGTTGAAATAACGTCTCCAGGTTCAGCATGTGGTAAAAGTCCTAATCCGTAATAGCCTATAACTATTCCAGCAATTAATTCGCCTATAACAGCTGGTTGATTGATTCTTCTCATCAACTCTGCACCAGTTTTTGCTGCAATTAGTATTATTACGATCTCTAAAAATTTTTCTATTATTAAATCCACAAGATTAATAATAAAATTTGTATGTTTAAATGGGAAAGAATTTAGTAAATTTAATATATGAAACCAAAAACATTATTTGAGAAAATATGGGATAAACACTTAATTGCATCAATCGATGCTGATACTAACTTGTTGTTTATTGACATGCATCTTGTTCATGAAGTTACATCTCCACAAGCTTTTGATAGTTTGAGAATAAG
>PBPX01000022.1 GCA_002724835.1 Actinomycetota bacterium
TGAGCTTAAACAAGTTAGACAACTTTTATAATCTACAAAACCTCCCCTTGTTTCTCCTGTTAATTCAACACCTGTTTTATTACCGAAACCAAATTTAATTAAATAACTTTCAATTTCTGATACATTAGAACCTTCTGTTACTTTAATTGTTCCAACATTCGAAGATCTTTCAATAATTTCTCTTACTGTTAATTCATATGGATCATGTTTTAAAAAGTCCCTGTAGCAGCCTTTAAGTCCTTCATAAGTCTTATTACATGATTCCTCAATAATCTCAATCTTGTCTTCGACATAATAAGTATCATTTTCATTTATTTCATCATTTTGAAGTAAAGCTCCTACTGTGAATATCTTTAGTGCTGAGCCTGGTTCGTATAAAGCCCTTCCGCTTATAAGGTTTATGTCAAAATATTTGTTATTAATACTGGATTTTTCTGCAGATATAATTATTTCCCCATTTTCTGCATTCATAAATACAACGGAACATTTAAATGCTTGTGTTATTTGAAGGGCCTCTGAACAGAGGTCTTCGGATATATATTGTAATTCAGAGTCTATCGATAATATTAAATCTTCACCATGAACTGGATCCAAAATACTGCTTTTACCTTGTGGAATAAAATCACCATTTGGGGCTGCTTCGTATCTAAGTTCTCCATCTGTCCCTTTTAAACTATTGTCAAAATATAACTCTAAACCTTCTATGCCATTGCCATCAGGGTCTACATGGCCAATAATTTGTGTTAATGAATCTGAATATATTATTCTTTTAGAAGATTTTTCAACATTAATGCCTTTGTAATTCCAATTCTTAATTTTTGTTCCTGTTTCAAAATCTATATTTCTTTTTAAATAAAAATAGTTTTTATTATTATTTAGTCTTTCAAATATTACTGCTTTATCAAGCTGTAATAAAGGAGCCAAAAGTTCAGAGACTAATTCTTTATCATCAATTTTTTCTGGATAGATTCCAATATTAAAAGCATTGATAGTTTCTGAAACTTCATTAAATTCCCTATCAAGAATTGAACCTCTTTTTGCTTCTATTACCTCAACTTTTTGACGATTTGATAGTGCTTGATTTTTAAAATATTCTGATTCTGAAAACTGAAGTTTATATATTTCTTCTATAAATAAAACTGAGGTAAATAGAACAAAGGTATTTAAAATTATAAACAAACTGCTTAACTTTATTTTTTTTAAATTCATGATTATTTACCGAAACCTAATATTGCAATTTTTTCATTTCCTTCATTTTTTAATTTATAAGGTATTTCTAACTTATTTATTTTTTGTGATATATCTAATCTTTTATAAGAATGGGTCTTAGCTAATTTTTCTATACTGCTTATTGAATAACTTTCATGATGTTTTAAGTCAATTGAAATCTTACGTCTTTCTAAAAAAGATATCTGAGTATTTATTTCGTCTATTCTATTAGACACTTCGTTAATTTTTATATTTAATATAAGAGGTACTGAAACAACAATGAAAATTACTACATATATTGAGCTAAAAAATATGGACCTTTTCATAATTTAACCACATATCTCATAATTGCTGATTTTGACCTTGGATTAGATTCTTTCTCTTTTTCTGTTGGTATATACTTTTTTTTTGATGGATAAGAAAATTGTTGCTCAATATCACATTTACAAATTGGAATACTGGGTTCGCAAATACAAAAAGTAGTTAGTTCGTTAAAAAAATTTTTGACTATTTTATCTTCTAAAGAGTGATAAGAAATACAAATAATTATTCCCTTCTTCTTTATAGATTTTTTAATTGAATTAAGTGATGCCTTGATTTCATTTAATTCATCGTTAACTTCAATTCTTAAAGCTTGAAAAATTCTTCTAATTGTTTTTTCAGTAAAGATTGGGTTCTGTCTTGGCAAGGCTTCTTTTATGGCCATAACAAGTTCACTTGTTGTTAGTAATGGCCTTGATTCTATAATTTTTTTACTTATTTTATTAAAATGCTTATCTTCACTGTAAGCCTTTAATACTTCTGTTATTTTTTCTTNAGAATAATTATTTACAATTGANGCTGCGGATAATTTTTGTTCCATGTCCATCCTCATATCNAGTGGNGAATTATTTTGAAAAGAAAATCCTCTATGATTTGAATCAATCTGATGAGAAGATAAACCAAAGTCATACAAAATTCCGCTCAAAGGAAGATAATTATTTTGTGATAAAAATTTATATATATCAGAAAAATTTAAATGATAAACTTTGTGGAAATTATTGCTACTGTTAATTGATTCTAAATCTCTATCAAAACCAATAAAATTTAAATGATCATGAATAGAAGATAAATTAAAATGNGAACCGTAGCCGTAAGTAGCATCTACAAAATTTCCAGTTGGTACATCTTTAATTATGGAAGAAATCTCTTCCAACATAACGCCTTCATGTGGCAAATACTCGGCCCTGTTTGTATTCATACCCAGCTCTCTAGTACTGGCACCAATTGGAAAGTTGGGCGGAGTAAGGGTATTCCAATTTAGTTGTCTAGAGAGCTGGCTATGAACTTATCCTTTCACTTCATTAATATTTGCAAATGCTTTATCAGCGTCATTTTGAATTTTTTTCCAAACTTTTGTCGACCANATTTCAATAACAGGGCCTGATCCTGTAACAGTTACGTCATCATTTATTCCAATTTCACTATATTTTCTAAGATTTTCAGGTATTTGTATTCTTCCTGCNGAATCTAATTTAGAATCTATAGCNCCGCTGAATAAAGCCCTACGTAATTGTCTTGATGTTTTTTCTGTAGAAGGAAGGGAAGCCATCTTTTCAGATTCATCCAACCAATTTTTCTTAGTAAGAACCTGAAGACAGTTATCAAGTCCCTTAGTGACCACACAGCCCTGTTGAAGCTCTTTTCTGAATTTCGAAGGAATTACTACCCTTCCCTTCGAATCCATCGTATGTCTAAATTCACCAAGGAACACTTTTCTCCGCCTTTCGTGCCTTGAACCACTTTTNNACATTATATGACACTTTCTGACACNATGCAACACAAAAAGACAAAAAAAAATTATGCTGAAATTAGNTACTCTTTCCATTCAGGATCAGGGTTAGAGCCAATAATTGTTTTAATCCAAAAATTACCTTCTGGTTTAATAGNAAAGTTTTTTAGTTTCAAGATTGTTTGATTTAATAATTTATCAGCTTTAATTAAATTACATTTCTTACAGCANGCAACAACATTTGACCAAACATTTTCACCACCTTTTGATTTTGGAATTATATGATCTATTGACTCAGCACTGTTCCCNCAATACTGACACGTGTTGAAATCTCTTATGAATATATTAGAACGATTTAAAGCTACTCTTCTTGCATATGGCGCCTTCACATAATAAGTTAGTAATGCCACTTTTGGAATAGTTATAATTTCATTTTCTGAACGTATTTGAAGTTTTGATGCCTTAAGAACATTTATTTTTTTTGATAATAAAAGTGCAACAGATCTTTTTGCTGATGCAATTGAAAGGGGTTGGAAAGTAGAATTTAAAATTAATGTGCGATGAGAATTAAAATTATTCATAGATAATATNATTTTTTTTATTTTTACTATGCTTGCTTTTGTTGACTAAGTACATCCTCTTCTACTTTAGTCAGTAAATTTAAAAATCTTTCTTTATCTAATTCAAATTTAGAAACATCTTCTCTAACTTCTTTTGTAACTTCGTCAATTGTTTCAAAAAAAGCAAGTTGACCTGATTTCAATGCATCAAAAACTTTATCGTCCTCTACTGTGTAAATAGTTTCACCGTCAGAGACAAGTTTTACTTCTGATAGTTGATCTTCAAGGTTTCCATTCCTTGTTAAATATTTCCACGCTCTCCTAACTCTTTGAATACTCATTCCGTTATCTAAAAGAGTTTTAATAACCCTTAGTGAAACAATATCTCTAAATGAATAGAGCTTGGGAACCCCTGGTTTTCCATTTGATGACTGAATTGTTGGAGAAACTAATCCTACTTTATCCCAATACCTTAATTGATGCGAAGTGCATGCTGATAAATAGCANGCCTGTTTAGATGTAAATGCATCTTTCTTCAAAATCCTTACTCCTTAAAAAAATGATGTATTATTTAATTTAATTTATTCTATTTATTTTGTCTAGAGCTATCTTTATTTCTTAATAGATTAAAAATTTGCTTAAAATTCCACTCAGTAATATTTTCAGCTTTAAGAAGTGCTCTTGTATTCGTTACAAAGACGTATCCAGATAATGCCATTAATACAAAACCTATAACAGCTACAACTGGTTGAACAATATACGAACCAATCATCATAAAAAATCCAACAATAAATACAATTCCTGAAATAATTGATCTACTTCTTGAAAAATTTGAAAGTGTTAAAGACTCTACAGCTTTTTCAAGTTTTGGGTCATCTTCGCTTAAACCCATCTCAATTTGTTTTAGTATTTCTTCTTCTTTTTTATTCAAACCCATATGAAGATTTTAATATAATTAGAAACTACGCTGTAATTGTGAGCAAATTATTTTTAAGACATGGAGAGGTAAAAAATAACAAAGATATTTTTTATGGCGATTTAATTGGTTATCAATTAAGCGATAAAGGACAGGAGCAAGCAATAAAGGCAGCCAAGTACATCGCTGATAATTTTGATATAAAAAATATTTATTGCTCGCCTCTTCTTCGTGCAAGACAAACTGCTGAGCCTTTATCAAAATTATTAAANATAGAAGTTACCTATACAAATAATCTAATTGAATGGGGTGGAGTAAAGAATTGGAAAGGAAGAACATTTAGTGAGTTTAGTCAATCAGAAGAATACAAATTATATATAGATGATCCGTTAAAAATTAAGACAACTGAAGAGNCTTATCAAGATGTGTACAAAAGAGTAAAAAGGGAATATATAAAAACTAACAACTGTGTTTTTGTTAGCCACCAAGACACTATAAGGTCATTTACATTTTACGAATTAGACGATAAAAATTTTAATAACAACAAACCTGATCATTGCAGTATTCATGAAATAGTAAAAGACAAACTTACTATTCATCCCAACCTTGATTAAGTGAGTATATAATATAAAATTATTAAACTAAATCCGAAAGAACCACAAAAAGCAACTATACCAATTATTGGTTCAAAAGATTTTAAAAANTTTGTTTCAACCTTTTCTAAATATAAATCGACAAGTTTCTTACTAATAACAAAAGAGATGAAACCGGCAAAAATAAAATAAACAAAACTCATTATTGAAAGCCAGGGATTAACAAAATTCATACTAAGGTAAACTTAATATCCATATGATATTTAGCAAGAAAACTAAATTAATTTTTTATTTGTTAGTTATTAGTTTNTCAACATATATTGGTTATATACTTGGAAATGCTTTCTGCATTGATAATTGTTCTCTTACATTAATTTCAAANATATTNATTACAAATGCTATTACTCTTTCAGGTCTTTTTGTTTTAATTAATTTATCAGAAAAATCGATTACTGAATGGAATGAAGAGNGTCGTTACGAAGAAGAATAATTAACAGCNTCTACTATTCCGTCTAAATCTTTTTCATTAACGTCTTTATGTAATACAATTCTTACGATATTTTTTTTAATCAGNCCTGTTTTAATGTTATTTTCTTCAAGTTTTTCTATGAACTTATTAGCTGATAAATTATCTTGGAAAATTAGAAATATCATATTTGTACCTTTATATTCAATCTCATGGATTACATTGGTATTGTCTCTATTTTCAGTAAGCTTCTTATATACATATTGTGCTTTTTCATGATCTTTAAGTAGCTCTTCTCTATTAATTAATGCAAATTTTGCTGCAGAAGCAATAATCCCAATCTGTCTCATTCCTCCCCCAAGTTTTTTTCTATATTCTCTTGAATTCTCTATAAAATCTTTAGTACCAAGCAACATTGAGCCTATTGGCGCACCTAACGCCTTAGAAAAACAAAAAGTCAGACTATCGCAATACTTTCCGTAGTCATAACCTTTGTTTTCCTCTAAGATAGCATGCCAGACTCTTGCCCCATCAATATGTAGTTTTAAATTATTTTCTTTTGCTATAGAAGAAATTGATCTGATGCTNTCAAAGGGAACAATACTTCCCCCTGAGGCGAGATGTGTGTTTTCAATACTAATTAATGATATTTTCGGTTTNTGTACTTTTGAATTTTCAAGTGTTTGATTTAAGTCTTCTTCACTAATCACGCCATCAACATTATTAACATCCCTGAATTGTATCCGAGATAAAAATGATGCAGCTCCATGTTCATAATTCTTTATGTGGGAATCGGAAGTTGTAATTACTTCTTCGNCAGGGTTTGTATGATTAAGTAAAGATATCTGATTTCCCATTGTCCCAGAACTAACAAACAAGCCTGATTCAAATCCTAAAAGTTCTGCACAAAAATCCTCTAAGTCATTTGCAGTTGGATCNTCTTTATATTCATCATCCCCTACTTCTGATTGAAGNATTACATTCAACATTTCTTTAGAAGGCTTGGTGACTGTATCTGAACGTAAATCTATCATATGTTATTCTATCACTCTAAGTTGCTCATTTAAAAAAAATGGTCTACTTGAGGGAAGAAATTTTCAGATGTTCCTTCTTTAATAAGAAAAATTAATTCGATATCATCAAAAATTATTTTGTTTTTTAAATATAAATCTTTATTTACGCATAAACTAATAGNNCCCCNTGGCTTATCTATTTTTTTATATNTGTCTCTTGTTTTGTAAAGTTCATTTATTGAACCTAACCATTGATTTATACCAACTGAATATTTATTCATTATTTTTATATTTTGATTTGAATTGCTACCTATAAATATATTCTTNCCATCTTTAGATATTTCAAAATTTTCTAATAAATATGAAATAACATCTTCTATGTTATTTGAGTAATTTGGTAAATTTTTCTGATATTTATTATCGCCTACACCAAGGCCTAACTTAAATTTCTCAATNTCTAAAAAAGGATTTAAGTATTCTGTAATTAAATTATCAATTTTTCTTTTATTGATGTTTAATACTGCAGTACCAATATTGAAATTTCTATCTTCATAGTCTTGTAAAGAACTTACTGCATGTCTTATTTCATACATAGCTAATTTATCATCTGCTGGATTAACACTATGATCAGAAACATAGACAGTATCTAAATTTTTTGATTTTAAATAATCTAATTTCTTCTGACTGTCTTTTTCAAAAAATGATCCAGGCAGTAATACAGATTTCTTTTGACTACTCATTCAAAGCAAGTATTGCTGAACCTAGGATTCCTGAATCTGATTTAAAATTACATATTTCAATCTTNGGAAATACTCGTGCTTTAAATTCATAGTTCTTTTCAAGATGTTCTTCGAGTAGGTCAACTAGATTATAAGGATTATCAGACATGCTGCCTCCTAAAATAAATATTTCATTGTTAAATATCTCAAACAGTGAAACTAATCCTCTTCCAATATAAAATATAATTCTCTCTCTTTCTTCATGTTCTNTTGGAGTTAATTCAATAGATGTATCAAAAAGNATTGAGCCAATTCCTAGTTNAGAAAAAGCTTTTGATAAGTCTGAATCCTTATCAACCTTACTTAATTCTTCACATTTCTTGGTCCAATTCTTTGCTGAAACAATTGCTTCTAGACATCCAGATTTTCCACAATTACATACAATATTTTGATTATCTGAGACCATTACATGGCCTAACTCGCCAGCACTACCCGTTCCTCTATATATTTTTTCATTAATTACTATTCCACCACCAATTCCTGTTCCGAACGTAAGCATTAATAAATTAGAATATTTCCCTTTATATTTTTCAATATATTCTGCATAGGCTGCTACATTTCCATCATTATCTAAATAAAAGTTTTCTAAATCAAAGTTTGCTAATTTTTTAAAATCAATTTCAAACTTTATATTTGTACCATATAAATATTTACTTTCTTTCTTGTTTATAAATCCTGGCATTGCAATTGATATTTTTTCAAAGTTTTCATAGTGATTTTCTTGAACAGAGTTAATCAGTTTTATAAAGTCGTTTTCATTTTTAGGCACTTTAAAAACATCTTTACTAATTATTTCCAATTTATTGGAGACTAAACCATATTTAATGGTGGTACCACCGACATCAAATGTTAAAACATTCATATATCTATAGATGATAATTCTAAATAATGATTATTTGCTCTGAAATATCCCACATTTATACAAATAGTTTTGCCTAAAGTCCATTTCGTAGCTTTTGGTTGGTGTACATCTCCGAATAAAGAAAGTTTAGGTTGATGAACTCGAATATATTTTTCTAAACTATCCCAACCTTGTTCTTTTTTGTTTGTGATTACATCAATAATCAATTCATCTACAAGTGGAGGAGCATGTGTACATATAATATCGACATCAATTAAATTGTTTAATTTAACTTCAAAATCTTCTTCTGATATTTCACCTCTGGCTTTTATTGGTGTTGGAACACCACCTCCAGCAAAACCTATCTTGTTATCTTTATATTTATGAACT
>PBPX01000023.1 GCA_002724835.1 Actinomycetota bacterium
AGCTAGCTTTTATTGCTGGACCCGATAGTGCTGAATACAGAGAGCAGACACTTGAAACAGCAGAAGGTGTAGTAGCTAGTGGTGGAAACGGACTCAGAGGAGGAGCATTTAAGCCTAGGACATCTCCGTATAGCTTTCAGGGCCTTGGAGAAGAAGGCTTAGTAATGTTGAGAGAAGCTGCAGACATTCATAATCTTCCTCTATTTAGTGAAATAATGGATCTTCAGCATTTAGAAATGATGGAAAAATATGTTGATGTATTACAAATAGGTGCACGTAATATGCAGAATTTTAAATTATTGGAAGCAGTTGGTGAATCTCCTCTTCCTGTTCTTTTAAAGAGAGGTATGAGTGCAACTTTAGAAGAGCTACTACTGGCTTCAGAATATATTCTTGCCAGGGGAAATGAAAATGTGATGTTATGTGAAAGAGGCATTAGAACTTATGAGAATGCAACTAGGAATACATTTGATATAAACGCTATCCCTTATTTGAAAATGAATACACACCTTCCTGTAATTGCTGATCCTAGTCACGCAACAGGAGATCGCACACTTGTGGAGTCAGTTGCCTTAGCAGCCGTTGCAGCGGGGGCTGATGGACTATTGATAGAAATTCATCCAAGACCAGATGAAGCTCTATGTGACGGGCCACAGGCTTTGACACCGGATGAGTTAAAAGTCTTAAGTGGAAAAGTAAGTGAAATAGCAAAAGTAGTTGGGAGATCTTTAAACTAACCATGAAAAATGTTCGAATAATTGGATTAGGTTTAATGGGAACAAACCTTGGAATAAACCTAACTAGTAAAGGTATTAAAGTTTATGGAGAAGATGTTAATGATTATGCCAATAATCGTGCCAACAAGCTTGGAATAGATATAAACAAAACAGATGAAGAGGTAGATTTAACGATACTTGCAATGCCAGTAAACAAGATCATCTCTTATTTAAAAGAAAATAAAAAAATATCAAACACTAAAGCTTTATTGGATATTGGAGGAACTAAACAAGAGATTTGTGACTTGATGGATCAATCAGAGATCCCTTCAATTGGTGGTCATCCTATGTGTGGTTTAGCTGATAATAATTCTTGGGAACCAACGCCTGAAATTTATGAAAAAGCAACTTTTTTATTATGTGAAACAGAATCTACTTCTGAAGATTCAAAAACAATAATTAGTAATTTTTTAAAACTACTAAATGCAGAAGAGGTGTGGATAGATAGAGAAAGGCATGATGAGATAATTTCAATAACAAGTCACATTCCTCATTTAATAAGCAGTGCTTTGGTAGGAATTGCTAAGGACGATTATCAAATTAATGAAATTATGGGCATGGCTGCAGGAGGGTTTGACGGCGCAACTAGACTTACTAGAACAAATCCCGAGATGATTATTGATATGTATGATACAAACTCAAAAAACATTAATAAGTTTCTAAAAGTTTTTCTGAAGGAAATATCTGAAATAATGGACCTTCAAGAGAGAAAAGAGTTAATAGATTATTTAAGTTCATCTGTTGAATGGAGAAGAGCTTTGTCAGAGAAGTTTGGAGAAAGGCCACTAAGTTGAGTTCATTAAAAACTATTTCTGGAGAAGTTACTATCTTAGGGGATAAATCAATATCTCATAGGTGTATAATTCTAGGTTCTCTTGCAGAGGGTGAATCTTCTTTTGAGAATATTTTAATTTCAGGAGACACAGCTGCAACTATCGAAATTTTTCGATCATTAGGTGTCAAAATTGATTTAATTGATGAAAATATAATCAAAATACATGGCGTAGGTTTAAATGGTTTAGATGAACCAGAACATGATTTAGATGCTAAAAGCTCGGGAACTACTGCACGGTTATTAATTGGTTTGCTTTCAAGGCAAAACTTTTCTTCAAGAATGGTTGGGAGCAATCAGTTGATGAAAAGACCAATGGCTAGAGTCATAGACTTATTTACAGATAATGGAGCAAAAATAGATTCAGATAATGGGAAGTTACCAATTACATTTACTCCATCATCTTATACATTTAGTAATTTAGATACAAAAGTTCCAAGCGCACAAGTTAAGAGCGCTGCGGTTCTTTCATCGCTATACAATAATGAACCAACAATAATTAATGAAGAAACCTTAACTAGAGATCATACGGAAAGAATGCTATTAGAAATGGGTATTGAGCTAGTAAGGCTTGGAAACACAATCACAATACCCCCAGTTACAAAATTAAATCCTTTAAATATGAAAGTTCCTTCAGATATTTCATCTGCTGCATTTTTGATTTCTCTAGGAGTTCTAAAAGGAGAGAATCTGTTATTAAAAAATGTTTTAATTAACGAGAGAAGATTAGGTTTTGTAAAAGTTCTAAAAAGAATGAATGCAAGTATTGAGATACTAAATATTAAAGAAATAAGTAATGAATTAGTAGGAGATATAAAAGTATCCAAATCCGACCTTGTAGCCACAACAATTGAACCAAAAGAAATATCAGACATTATTGATGAGATACCAATTTTAACTTTTATAGCAAGCCAAGCCGAAGGAAAAACAATACTCAAAGGTGCAAACGAGTTAAGAATTAAAGAATCAGATAGATTAGAAAATATGAAGAATTTTATTCAAGGCTTAAATGGTGAAATCACTATGCACGAAGATGGCTTTGAAATTAATGGCGTCCAAGATTTAGATGAAGGAAGTGTATCAACAGAAGATGATCATCGAGTTGCTATGACGGCTATAATTGCCAACATTGCTCTTGGAAAGAAAATATTACCTGACAACACTGATTGCATTAAAGATTCTTACCCAACTTTTTTTCTTGATATAGAGAGCATTGGAGGAGTGATTAATGAATAAATATGGAATCTTAGGTTGGCCATTGGAAAGAAGCTATTCGCCAATAATTCATACTTTCTTATTAAAACATGCCTCCATTGAAGGTAAGTATGAGTTAATAAGAATGAATGAAATAAATAATAAAAATATAGATCAAATTAATAAAAGTTATTCTGGATATAACATAACAATTCCTTACAAAGAAAAGATATTGGAGGTTTGCGAAGAAGCCCACCTTGATGTCCATGTTAAAAAAATTGGTTCTGTAAATACTGTAAAAAATAAAGATGGAGTAACTTCTTTTTACAATACAGATTATTTAGGTTTCTTAAACTTCCTTGAAATAATTAATTTTAATCCAGAGGGAAGAAAAATTATGATTTTAGGTAGTGGTGGAAGTTCAAAATCAATAAATTATGCTCTTAATTTAGTGAAGGGTGAAGCAACAATAATAAGTAGGACAAATAAGGAAGAAACTATTTCATATCAAGATCTAAATGAGAGAGCAAATGAAGTTGAAGTAATAATTAATACAACCCCTATTGGAATGCCCCCTTATGAAAATGAGACTTTAGATATTAATGTTGAAAATTTCAATAACCTTGAACTAGTTATGAATATTGGTTATGGGCCAAATAATAATTTTCTTACTTTATTTAATGACAACATCCAAAAATTTGACGGTTTGGGTATGTTAATTTGTCAGGCAATAGAATCATTTAATATTTGGACTTCATCAGAGCTAACAGTTACTAGTATTTATGATGAAGTTTTTAAAGAATTGGAAAAACAACATGATTAGATTTTTAACAGCTGGAGAGAGCCATGGCCCTGAATTAACAGGAATAATTGAGGGTGTTCCTGCAGGATTCACAATTAGTAAAGAGTTTATAGATTCTTATTTAAAAAGAAGGCAGAAAGACACTGGTTCTGGTGGTCGAATGAATATTGAAAGCGATGAAGTATTTATATCATCTGGAGTAGTTAACAATATTTCAACAGGAGCTCCTATTGCTTTAAGAATTAAAAATAAAGATTGGGAAAATTGGAAAGATAAAGATATAGAACCATACGTAGTGCCTAGACCTGGGCATGCAGATTTAATTGGTACGGCAAAATATGATTTAAATGACATAAGGTTAGTTTTAGAGAGATCAAGTGCTAGAGAGACAGCTATGAGGTCTGCAATAGGGGCAATAGCGATGCAGATACTAGAGTCAATGGGAATATCCATATATGGTTATGTTTCATCTATAGGAAAGGTTGATTATAGATATTCAAATGATTTTTCATTAGATGAGATGAGAAAATTAACAGATGATTCACCGGTGTCTTGTCCAGATGCTGATAAATCTAACCAAATGGAAAAAGAAATTTCAGATGCAAGAAAAAAGAAGGACACACTTGGAGGGTCTATAACTACTATTGCTACGGGCGTCCCTCCAACATTAGGAAGTTATGTACATTGGGACAAAAAACTAGATGCTAAATTAGCAAGAATCCTTATGTCTATACAAAGCGTCAAGGCTATAGAGGTTGGAGATGGTATTGAATCATCAAAAAATTATGGCACATCAGTTCAAGATCAGTATGTTTTAAACGAGAAAGAAATAAAAAAAGAATCAAATAATCTTGGAGGTTTTGAAGGAGGTATGACAAATGGTGAAAATATAGAATTAACAGCTTATATGAAGCCAATAAGTACTACATTGTCTCCAATAAAAAGTGTGAATCTTGCTGAAAAAGAAGAAACAGAAACAGTTTATGAAAGATCAGATACATGCGCAGTCCCAAGAGCAGTACCAATTTTTGAGAGTGCAATGGCCTTAGAAATATTAAATGCTGTTTTAAATAAGACTGGCGGAGACAATAAGAAAGAAATAATTAAAAATTTTGAAAATATCCCAAATTTAAATATTGATGAATTTGATTTAGATAATAAAGTTTGGAAATTTGGTTATGAATCGGAGTAATGTTTTTTTGGTTGGTTTTATGGGTTCCGGTAAAACAGCAGTTTACAAAGAGATTTCTCCTTTAGTTAAATCAGAAAATTTTGATTTAGATGAGGAAATTATTAAAAAATATGGAAGTATTGAAACAATATTTGAAAAAGAAGGAGAAGGTCATTTTAGAGCATTAGAACAAAAAAAATTTTCTTCTATTCCAAATAAAAACTGTTTAGTAGCTTTAGGCGGAGGTTCTGTAGAGAACGATATAATTTTTGAAAAGATTATAAACTCTTCCAATGCTTTTTACTTAATGGATAATATTGAAAACTTATGGGACAGAATAAAAGATACAGACAGACCATTAGTTAAAAAAGGCAAGGACGATGTAATAAAACTATTTAATAAAAGAGTGTCATTATATGAAAAAGTATTAAACAAAATTGATATGTCAAAAACGACAATTAGCGAAGCATCTGAAATAGTTATTGAAAGCACGTGGTTAAAAGATGCAAGAATCTAGAGTTACTTATTTAGAAAGCGTAGATGGGCTCAACTCGTATTTGAGAAAAAACTTTAGTAAAAGTAGCTCAATAATCTTTGTTGACTCAAATGTAAGTTCAGAATATATATTTGATGAAAATTTTAACACTCATGAAATTTTGGTTAATGAAGAAACAAAAAATATTACAACAGTTGAGAAAATTTGGGAAATTATGCACTCGAATTCAGTAACAAGAAGCACAAATGTAATTTGTATTGGAGGAGGGGTCCTTTGTGATGTAGTGGGATTTGCGACTAGTACTTATAAAAGAGGTGCAAATTTAGTATTAATTCCAACCACACTTCTCGCTATGGTTGATGCTTCACATGGTGGAAAAAATGGAGTTAATAATAATTATGGAAAGAATCAAATAGGTACATTTTATTTACCTAGCGAGGTTTTAGTTTGTGTTGAATTTTTAAATTCCTTAGATAAAGAAGAAATTAATACTGGTTTAATCGAGGTTATAAAGGCTGGCTTTATTGGAAATAATAAAATTTTAGAGCTAGTTTATGGAGATGACTCAGTTTATTCCGACAAGAATTTACTTCAACTAGCCATTGATGTTAAAACAAAAATTACAAAGGAAGATTTAAAAGAATCCAATAAAAGAATGTATTTAAATTTTGGTCATACAATAGGACATTTAATTGAATCAGATTCAAACTATCAAATTTCACATGGTCAAGCTGTTGGCATTGGAATTTTGATTGCTTTAGAAATTTCAGAAAAAGAATACAATTTAAATCAATCATATAGAAAAAATTACATGACTTTTTTAAATAACTCTGGACTTAAAAGTCATTATAAATTTAAAAAAACAAGAAGTGAACTTATCACCATATTAAGTAATGATAAAAAAGTAAATAATGAAAAGATTAATTTTGTTTTGTTAGAGGAAATAGAAAAACCAATTCTTAAAGAGATAGATATTGAGCAAGCAATGGAATTGATAATAAATGAGTAAAGTAATAATAATTAATGGCCCAAATTTAAACTTTTTGGGAATAAGAGAAATTGAAAAATATGGAAGCCTATCATATGAAGATTTAAAAAATAAGATCAGTGAACATGCAGAAGGTAAAAATAAGATCGAATTTTTTCAATCAAATTATGAAGGAGAGATTGTTACATACATACAGGAAATCAGAAAAGATACTGAGGTTAAGGGTGTTGTAATTAATCCTGGTGGCTTAACTCATTCAAGTGTTTCTTTAAGAGATGCTCTTTCAATACTAGAAGTGCCAATAATTGAGGTTCATATAACTGATATTGCTAAAAGAGAATCATATAGAAGAATAAACTTAATTTCTGACTTATGTACAAAATCAATAGTCGGAAAAGGCATTGAAGGATACATTGAAGGAGTTGATTTCTTAAATGAAAAAAATTAAAAAAATATTTTATCAAGGCTCTGAAGGTTCTTATTCTGAGTCTGTTTTAGAAGCTTGTTTTCAAGAGACCGAATATGTAGCGTGTGAAACTTTTAAAGAAACATTAGGAAATGTTTCAAGTGATGATTTTGCACTTCTTCCAGTTGAGAATTCATTAGTTGGTACTGTTATAGAGGCGTATGAGAATCTTACTGAGAGCAATCTTGAAGTATATTTAGAAATTAGAAAGAAAATTAATCACGCCTTAATTGGTCTTCAAGGTGCAAAAATTGAAAATATTACAAAAGTAATTTCGCATCCACAAGCTTTGCAGCAATGCAGCAACTTTTTAGAAGGCCTAAAAATAGAGAGACAGCCTGTTTTTGACACTGCAGGGAGTGTTATGAGCTTATTAGATAATGATACTAAAGAAATTGCCGCAATTGCTGGAGAGCATTTTGAAAATGATAAAAGATTTACAATTTTACAAAACAACATATCAAATCATATTGAAAATTACACTAGATTTTTCTTAGTTGGCAAAGAAAACCCTGAAATGTCTGAAACGAAAGATAAGAGGTCAGCTGTCTTAATAGCTGATGACAAGCCAGGATCATTACTACAGGGCTTAAAGATTTTTGAAGAATTAAAACTAAACCTTACAAAGCTTGAATCAAGACCAATACTTGGATCTCCATGGGAGTATAAATTTTATATTGATTATCAAAATGAAAGTAATGAAATTGATACTCAACTTGAAGAAGAGTTAAGAAAAGTAACAAAAGAATTTAAAATTCTTGGTAGGTATGGTTCTATAGATCTTTAAATGACCAGTTTGAAGATTCTTTATCGTCTTCTATAACTATATTTAGCTTTTCTAAAAGATTTCTTATATTGTCAGACTCTTCAAATTTTTTATTGTCTCGAAGTTGGTTTCTTAAGGAAATTAAATCTTCAACCAAAGTATTAAAAATTTCTGAGTAATTTTTCTCATTTTTAATTTGTAATTTTAATTTTGCAATTTGTTCATTTAAATCACTAATGTCATCTAATTTAGTTTCGCTTTTTTTATTGCTTAAAACATTATCTTTTGATAATGGAAGTAGTTTTTTTAGTTCGTCTAAATTATATACCTCACCTTTTTCAAACGCTTTTTCTTCTTTATGGTTGATTATTGTTACTTTCCCAATTCCTTCAACTTCAAAAGAGTTATCTTCTCCATCAATAAGAAGTGCAGTATGTTCATCTATACCTATAATATTTGTAAATTCATTTTCTAATAAAGTTTCCATTCTTCTTTTACCTACATAACTGTAACTTGTATCGTGAGTACCTCCTTCCTTATTATTAAAATGTGGAATAATTGTACAATTTAAATTAAAAATTTCTAAAATTTTTAATCCTTTTTCCCAGTAAGGTTCTAGTCCAACTTTATAAATTTCATAAACTGGCAAAGTCTTATTACCTAAAGTAGAAGCAGCAGCACTTGAAAAAACTGCACTCCCTCCTTTTGTTATATGATTTTTAAATAAATCTGGAATCCCTGATTCAATCCATGTTTTTGATGCATAACTTGGACTACCTGGTCCAGCAAAAATAAAATTTGATTCTGAAAGTGCTTCTAACATTTCAAAATAATTTATTGAATTTATACTTTTTTTATCTCTAAAGCTTGCGAGGTCAATTTCAATGTTGATGCTTTTCTGATAAAATTCTCTTAATTTCTTAACTAATTCATCAGCATTTTCCTGGAATCCAAAAGGTGTATCAATCAAATAAGCATTAACTTTTTCATTTAAGTTATTTATTAATCTTCTGTGAACCGATACTAAATTTGGACTTGTTTCACCTGATCCAAGTATTGCTATTGATCCTTTAACTTTTGACATTAAACCATTATAGGTATTTAATGAATCTTGAAAAAATTGTATAATGAATTCATGTTTAAAATTATGTTAAAAATTTTAGAGGTATTCACAATTGAATATATACCCCGCCTTCCACTTGGATTAAGAAAGCACTTTTATAAACTAATTCTCCCTTTAAGGAAAGTAAAAGACAAAGTAGCTCTAAATGGCCCAAAAGGAGACTTTACATTTGAGACAAGACTTGAATACGCAAAACTTTCTAGACAAGGGTTAAATAATAGTGGAACACATTTATTAAAATTTGATGAGTCAGTAAAAGTTGAAAAACTTGAGAATACACCGCTTGATATATATAAATTTACACCAAATGATGCAGTTGATGATACATACGGCATTTATTTTCACGGAGGAGGTTATTATGCAGGAAGTATAACTTCTCATAAACATTTTGTTTCTCAATTAACTGCTGGAACAAATGTTCCGTTTTATTTTTTTGAATACAGACTTAGTCCAGAAAATGTTTATCCTGCTGCTCATGAAGATGCAAAAGTTGCCGTTGAACATATAAAAAATTTAGAAAATGGAAAAAATTCAATATGGGCTGGTGAGTCAGCTGGCGGAGGTCTATCGACTGGATTGGCAGTAGATGATTCATTTAATATCAAGCCAGATAAATTAGTACTCCTTTCTCCTTGGCTAGATCTTTCAGACAGAAATCGTGATAGAAGCTATTTAAAAAACAAAGATATTTTGCTAGCTTTAGACGGAATGCATTTTGTAGGAGAGTATTATGCTGGAGAATTTGACCCAACAGATCCAATCTTATCTCCTGTGTTTGCAGATATAAATAATTTTCCAGAAACATTAATTCAAGTATGCTCAAATGAACTTTTATACAATGATGCCATTGAATTTACAAAAAAACTTCGTGAAAAAGGAACAAAATATGAGTTACAAGTTTGGGATGATTTATGGCATGCATGGCACTTCTTTCCTATAAAAGAATCTTCAGATGCTCTTAAAAAAATAGTTAACTTTATTACTTCTGACTCTTATTCTTCACCTAAGTGATGAAGGGCAAATCCATAAGGTAATTCAAGTCGATTTTCTTTCATTAACTGACTATTTTGTAAAATATCTTTTGTTAATGAATCTTCTTTAATAACTCCTTCATTTAAAACTAAACTTCTTTCACAGATTTCTAATGCCATAGGAAGATCATGAGTTACAAGTATTATTGATATGTCTAGCTTTATTAGAATATCAATTAGATCTCTTCTTGATGCAGGGTCTAAATTTGAGGCTGGTTCATCAAGAACTAATAGTTTAGGTTTTGATGCTAAAACAGTTGCAATTGCAACTTTTCTTTTTTGTCCAAAACTTAAATGATGAGGAGCCCTATCTTGAAAATTTTCCATACCAACCATCTTCAAGGCCTCTACAGCATTTGTTTCACTTTCCTCATTTGCATACCCAAAATTTTTTGGTCCAAACATAACATCTTCAATAACTGTTGGCATAAATAATTGGTCATCGGGATCTTGAAAAACAACACCTACAGTTTTTCTAATTTTTCCAATATTTTCAGATGAATATTCTAAACCATCAACTTCAATTTCACCTTTTAACTCTCCAAGTATTCCATTCAAATGGAGAATTAAAGTAGTTTTACCTGCACCATTTGGTCCCAATATTGCAATAGATTCACCTTTGTTAATAGAAAAATCTATACCTTTTAAGGCTTTATGTCCATCTGGGTACGCATAAGACAGATTATTAATTTTTAAATATTTACTCATAAATATTTATCCACAATTAAAACAATAATTGATATCAAAGTTAGAAAAATTAATAATACTGAGTTGTCATAATCTCGTTTTTTTAACTCAATAGACCCATTGAAACCTCTTGAAATCATTGATAGATATACTCTTTCACCTCTTTCATATCCACGAATTAACATAGCGCCTGACGCATAAGCTATTGGGATAAGTCCTTTTATTCCTTTTTCTTGATATCCTCGAGACCTCATGGAAATTCGAACTCTTTTAAACTCATCAATGAAGACATCAATGTACCTTATGGCGAATGACATAATAGCAATTATTATTTGTGGAAGTTTCAACTTTTGTAACCCATAAATAAGCTCAATAGTTGTTGTTACAGCAGTTAAAATTATTCCCATAGTTACTCCGAGAGTTGCTTTAAAAAGTATTCCAAACATATCTTCTAAACCAGTTTGGTATATATCTATGCCAAATAATGTATAAACAATATCATTATTTTCACTACTCAAGAAGGGGAGAAATAAAGCGAAGATAATAAATGGAATATCAATTGTCAGTCTTTTAAGATAAATTTTTAAAGGTATTTTTGAAATAAAAAGAATGAGAAAAACAATTAATGAATGTGAAAGTATCTGAAACAGATTTTCAACATCTGAAAAGGCTATAGATATTACGATTAAAAATGTAGAAAGAATTTTATGTTCTGGTTTTATATTTTTTAAGACAGATTCTTTGTGTAATGATAGATGATGAGAGTGAGTTGTAGAGTACATAGCCTAATGTTACTGCAAATGATTTGCAATAAAAAAAATTATTTACATTTTTTACATCTACCTGAATATACAAAGTGATTCTTTTCTATCTTGTATCCAGTGTCTTTAGTAATAAGTTCATTAATTTTATTTGTTGTTTTATTTGAGATATCTTCGATATTATTACAGTTATCACATGCTATATGAGTACTTGTTATTGCTTCTTTGAGATAATATATCCCAGAAGAGTGAGCTTGGTGAGAGTGCTCAATAATATTTAAATCTTCTAATAATTCAAATGTTCTATATATAGTCGCTAAATCAATCTCTTTTGAATATTTACGGGCCAATTTAAATAAGTTGTCTGCTGTAAAATGCTCATGACCTGATTCTTCGAGTATTTTACATATAATTTCTCTAGATATAGTTACTCTGTATCCATTTTTTTTGAGCTGATTTATCAAATCCATAGGTAAAGTATAATTTGTTTAGTTAAGGAAAAATATTGAAAAGAATACTTTTAAAAATTGTTAATAAATATAGTTTGATTTACTCTCCAGCAATCTGGACTCTTGGTGTAGCTATAATTTCAATCGTATATAAACCTTTTTGGATCTTAAATTTCTTGACTGTGCTTGCAATATTGTTTTCTTTTATTTTATATTTATATACATCAAGAAGAGGACTTACTATTGATGGGCATAATTTCTCGAATTATAAATATACAATTCTAGAATATTATTCAGATTACTGACTTGGCTGTACAGCATCAAAACTCATAGTTGATGAGTTCAAGAAAAAAAATCCAGAAATACCAATAGTTTCTATTAATGCTTCAAAAAAAGAGTACAAAGAAATAATTGAAAAATATAGATTAAAATTTACACCCACCTATGTTTTAGTTGATGGCAATGGTGAAAGAGTACATAAAAGAGTTGGTAGTTTTAGTATTAAAAAATTTACTTCTTTAATAAATTAAGAAACTCTATCTCCTAAAGAAGAGTTTTCATCGGGATTAAGCAATAATACATTCCCTTCTTTATCTATAGATCCAAGAATTAAACACTGGCTCATAATCGATCCTATTTGCTTGTCTCCCAAATTTATTATTCCTATGCATTTTTTATTTACTAAGCTTTCTAAAGAATAATTAGTTATTTGAGCACTAGTTTTTTTAATTCCTATATCTTCACCAAAATCAATGTTTAGTAGGTAAGAAGGTTTATTTAGTTCTGGAAATTCTTCTACTGAGATTATTTTCCCAACTCGTATATCTAGCTCCATAAAATTTTCAACATTTTTATTCATATAAATAAAATGTAATTACATAATAATTTTATGTCAAAAATACTTATTTTAGCTGGTGGAACACGTGCAGAATCAAGAAACAATATAGTTGCATCTTATGTTGAAGAATACTTAAAACAGTTAGATGTGCCATGTTCTTTGTTTGATGAGCTTTATTTAAATACTCCATTTTTATTAGATTATGAAGACACACAACCTCAATCGATTGTAGACATTAGAGATACGCTTATAGATTCTGACAAGTTGATAATATTCAGTCCTGTATTTAATGGAGGCTATGTTTCTCACCTGAAAAATACTTTGGATTGGCTCTCTTTAGGTTTTGATAATTTTTCCTACAATGAGTTATTTAAAGGAAAGAACGTTGCTGTAGTTTCTTCTGTTGACGGAAGTGGAGGCAATGCAAAAAAGTCCTTCGATTTACTTTCTGGACAGTTAAAAAATTATGGCTTAAAAGTTTATGAGGAATTTTATTTATTTAATGAACAAGATAATGTTGATGAAATGATAGAAAATGGAAAGAATAAAGAAANATTTCAAAATTTTATTGATTTGTATTTATCTATTTAAAACTTCGTCGATTTTTTTATANATAAANTCTGTNAATTCTTCAGTTGTATAGTCATTNGGATTTTCTATTGGCTCTAGTATNTCAAGATGAATGTCGCCTTTCTTNAACCACACTTTTCCTTTAATCATAAGATTATGTGCATTATGAGNTACTACTGGCAGAATTGGTAAGTTGAAACTTTGAGATATATTTGCCGCACCTTTTTTAAAAGGTAAAAGATCTTTCTGATTGCTTCTTGTTCCTTCAGGAAAGATCATAATTGAGTTCCCTTCGGCAATCACATTTGATATTGATTTATTAATTTNAGGTAAATTTAATTGTGCATTTTTTCTATCAATTCTTGGAAGGCCNAATATTTTTAATACCCTCCCAAAGAAAGGCCATCTAAATAATTCTGTTTTCGTAAGAAATCTTATTGAAACTGGGAGAGCATGAATATGTGTAAAAATATCTAAGGTAGAGGGATGATTCCCAACTACTATGTAGCTCTTTTCTGTATTAACATTCTCAATACCTGATATGGTTAAATTTACTCCAACCATTTTTACACCAAGCCATCCAAAGTAATGATAAATTTTTGTTGCTAATTTTTTACCGCCTGGAATTAAAGCAGTTATCAAAATACTTATTATAAATATTAGAAAAAGGAATATAAAAGTAGGGAAACGATATAACGTTCTAATCCTTGTTTCAGTATCTATGTTTACACTCACAAGTTAATTTTATTAGATTTAAACAAAATAAATCATATGATTAAATATAAATTATTGTTTATCTCGAAGATCTACATAAGGCATAACTACCTGTACTACAGGTCCAATAGATAAAGCAATAAATACNGATGCAAAGCCAACCGTTCCTCCCATTATCCATCCTAAAATTAGAGCAGTTACTTCTATAACGTTTCTAGCTGTACCAATTTTTAATCCTAGACTTTCAAGTCCAACCATAACTCCATCTCTTGGACCGGAACCCAGGTTGCTACCTACATAGATTGCTGTCCCCGTACCAATTAAAGTTACTCCTAAACAAATAAAGAGAATCTTCACTAACAATAGTTCAGGGGTGCTTCCAATTTTTATGAAATAATCTACTACAATACCTGTCCAAAAAATATCAACGATTGTTCCAATTCCTGGTTTCTGTTTTAAAGGTATCCATAGAAATGTTACAAAAACACCAGTCAAAATGATTGCAGTACCATAACTTATTCCTGTAATTTTTGAAAGTCCGTCATGAAATGCACCCCANGGTCCAAGACCTAGGTTTCCTAAAAAATTAAGTGATATCCCTCCGCCAAGTAGGGTAGTGCCTATCATAACTTGGAAGAACTTTCTAACTGGCAATTGCATATTCAAATCTAGCATTTATTTCTACATACATGGGTTACTAATATAAGAAGATGAAAAGAATACTTGTATTTTTATTATTATTTAGTTTTTGTTCAGATACAACTTCTGAACAAGAGAGTGAAATGATGGCTGTTGAATCAACTACAACTACAGTCCAAGCTAAAGTGTNAGACGAAACTACCACTACATTAATTCAAATAGAACAGTTAGAAACTTTTAAAGATATAAATTATGAAATAGATAATGANAAAAGCCTAGTTAGCTACTTAGCACCGAAAGACTTTCTTAATTCTAATATTGAGATAGTTAGAGGCTCAACAAACATAATTGTCGGAGGGTTCACTCTTTCACTTGATTCATGTGACCTTGCAGACTCATGCCTATTAATAACAGATCTTATTATCTCAGCCGACCTTACAACTTTAAAGAGTGGTAATTCAATAAGAGATAATGCAATAAAAAAGAACTGGTTAGAGTCAAATCTTTTTCCGAGTGCAATATATAAAATTGATGAGTTAATTCTTCCAAATAATGATTTTGATTCAAAAATTGATGAGACAGTAGTGGGAATATTAACAATAAGAAATATGGAAGTTAATATTCCATTTACTATTACAGCTTATATGGAAGATGATGAAATTAAAATTTTTGGCATTACTGAAATTGACACAACATGGTTTGGTTTTGATGCTCCGACAAAGTTTAATGCTTGGGAAGTTTTGAATCCAATTGCAATAGAAGTTGAATTAATTGCAAAAAGAAAGTAAAAGTTGATTCAGGATTTAAATTATCAAAGAATTTCAAAACCTCATGAAAAAAATAATGATGATTATGCATCTGTTTCAATATTAATTCATGATGAAAAGGAAATAATTTTTATAAAGCGGTCTGAAGATTTACCAACCCATAAGGGACACATTGCTTTTCCTGGTGGAAAGAAGGAAGTTGAAGATGAAAGTATTGTCGATACTGCAGTAAGAGAAGCTTGTGAAGAGCTTTTAATTGATTCAAAAACAATTACTCCAATAGGAATCTTGAAGTCTATAGATACAGTTGAATATAAATTTGAAGTTTATCCAGTTGTTTGTTTGATTAGTGATAAACCAAGTTCATTTAACAAATCAGAAGTTCAAGATTTATATTACGTTCCTATAGAAGAACTTAAGAAAGAAAAAAATTGGGTCTTTCGTGGGCACTATGATAGTGATTGGGTTTTTGATATTGATGGAGAAGTTTTGTGGGGAGCAACAGCAAAAATGGTTAGAAATTTACTTAATATTACTCACTAAATATTTTCTTCTTCATCTTTTACAGCTAAATACAAAGATATAAAAATTAAAAATAAAGTAATAAAAAAGATATTACTTACAACTTCTTCTAGGAATATATAACCAACAAATATTCCAACAATAGGAACAACATAATCTACAAGTGTTGTAAATGTTGCAGAGAGTCTTTTTATTGTATAAAAAAATAAAGAGTAATTAAAAATATCTATAAAAACTAATCCAAACAACCTTAAAGCTTGTGTATTAGAGATTATTTCAATTTTTCCTCCAAGAGAAAGAAACAATACTATTGAAATTAGACTACTTGATAACCATTGCGTGCAAAGATATGTTTTTGCAGGAATATATTGAGAGTCTTTTTTATTTGTTATGTTACTTACTGCTAAACCTTGTATTCCTATTAAAGCAAGTGATCCTCCAATAAGTAGATTTCCTTCATTTGATAATCCTGTTGTGCCAGATAGAAAAAGAAGGATAAGTCCTACAAGCCCTATAAATACAGAAATTAATTTTAGACGAGTGATTACTTCTTCTTTATAGAACAGATAAACCCAAACCACTGTGAATAAGGGAATTGTAGATATAAAAATACTATGAAGACCTGATGATATGTATTTTAAGGCATATATGAATGTCCAACCTGGAATAGTTATAGCTAAAAAGCCAGTCAAACTGCCTTTGATAAAATAATTAAAGTTAATTTCACTACTAAATTCTTTAAAGCAATATATTCCAAATAAAAAAGCAACAATTGTGATTCTTGCAGTGACTATAAATACTTCACTTACACCATCAATTAAAAGACTTCTATTTAATAATCCATGAAATCCGAATAAGGCACCTATCAAAATTATGTTTCTTAATCCAGAATAAGCAGACATTGAATATTCAGATTTGATAAAGACTCTCCAATTTGATTTAGTTTATTAGAATAGCAGATATGAAAACAGTTTTTTCAGGAATTCAACCTACTGGTAAGGTTCACTTGGGTAATTTTTTAGGTGCAATTAATAATTGGGTTGAAATGTCCAATAGTAAAAATAAAAATTATTTTTGTGTTGTAGATTTACATTCATTAACTACACATCCCGATCCTAAAACAATGGAAGAGAATATATTATCTACAGTCAAGGTTTTGATTGCTGCAGGTATAAATTTGAATAACTCAACAATTTATGTACAAAGCAAGGTGGCTGAGCATGCACAATTATCTTGGGTTCTATCTAATTTTTGCCAGATAGGAGAGCTACAAAGAATGACTCAGTTTAAAGAAAAATCATCTGAGTTAGGAAATCATGCAGGAATACTAACATATCCAATATTAATGACTTCAGATATTCTAATTCATAAAGCCAATGAAGTTCCTGTAGGTGACGATCAAACACAACATTTAGAATTAACTAGAAATATTGCGGAAAGATTTAATAACAAATATGGAGACATTTTTCCTATTCCTGAGAAAACATCTGGAAAAGTTGGAGCAAGGCTTATGTCTCTTAGGCATCCTGAAAATAAAATGTCTAAAAGTGCGGATGATATAAATGGAACAATATATTTTGATGATACTAAAGACAAGATAATGAAAAAATTCAAATCATCAGTTACAGATTCTGAAGATGAAATTAGATATGATTTAGAAGCAAAAATAGGAATAAGTAATTTAATTGATATATATTCATCAGTAAAAGGAATTAGTCATAGAGAAGTAGAGAAAAAATTTTCAAGTTCAAAATATGGAGAGTTTAAAATTGAAGTTGGAGAAGCAGTATCTAATTATCTTGAACCTATATTTTCTAAATATGATTCATTGAGCGATAAAGAAATTATGTCACTAATGGACACTAATCTAAGTGTTGCAAAAAGTTCTGCAAAGAAAACAATGGAAGAAGTAAATAGTCTTTTAGGTATCTAAAAAATGGACAAAATTAAAAGCATTCCTGAAGAATGGAAAGAATTAGTAAATGACGATCAAAAAAAAGCAATAGAGCATATTTATGGCCCCTTGTTAATTATTGCTGGTGCTGGTTCTGGAAAAACAAGAGTTCTCACTTATAGATATGCCCATTTAGTAAAAAATTATTCGATTAGTTTTGAAAATATTTTGGCTATTACTTTTACAAATAAAGCTGCCAATGAGATGAAAGAGAGGATTAGTAAGTTATTAAATTTAGAAGTTTCACCAAAATGGATCTCGACATTTCATAGTTCATGTGTAAAAATATTAAGAATTCATGGACATTTGATTGGATTCAAGAATAATTTTACAATTTATGATCAATCTGATTCATCAAAATTGATAAGAAACTGCATGAGAGAAGGTGATGTTGATTTAAAGCAGTATTCTCCAAAACGTTTTCAAGCACATATATCAAGTTTAAAGAATATGCGTATTTCTCCAGGCGAAGCAATTGAAAATGCAGAATCTTTTTTTGAAGTAAAAGTTGCGGAAATATACACTTCTTATGAAAAAAAACTAATCTTATCTAACTCAATGGACTTTGATGATTTGTTAATTAGAACAGTTGAGCTTTTAGAAACAAGCGACAAAGCATTGGATTATTGGTCAAATAAGTTTGAATATATTATGGTTGACGAATATCAGGACACAAATCTTGTTCAATATAAATTAATTGAATTGCTTTCTTCAAAACATAAAAATTTGTGTGTAGTTGGAGACTCTGACCAAAGTATTTATGCATTTAGAGGCGCTGACATAAGAAATATACAGGAGTTTGAGAAAGATTTTAGTAATGCAACAATCATTACTCTTGAAAAAAATTATAGATCATCACAGAAAATTTTGGATATTGCAAATGCTGTTATATCTAATAATCCAAGAAATAAGGAAAAAAATCTTTGGACTGATAATGAAGATGGGGTAGATGTCAATGCAATAAGATTTAATTCGGAGAGAGATGAAGGGAGATGGATAGTAGAAGAAATTTCAAAAATAATTAAAGATGGTGAGGATAATGAGATTGCAATATTTTATAGAACAAACAATCAATCAAGAATATTCGAGGAAGAATTAAGGAAATTAAGTATCGATTATAAGGTTGTTGGAAATGTTAGATTCTATGATAGAAAAGAAATAAAAGATGTACTTTCTTATTTGAATTTCTTAGTAAATCCCGACGACGCCGTTTCATTTGAAAGAATTTTGAATGTCCCCAAAAGAGGAATAGGTGAGTCAACTTTACAAAAATTGAGAGATTATGCTAATTCGAAAAATATTTCTGTATCCAATGTTTTAGATCATATCAATGAAGTTGATACTCTATCAGATAGAGTTATAAAACAATTAACTTTATTTAGCAATTTAATAATTGAATTAAAAACATTTGCAATAGAAGGTCCCTCTAAGTCAATTGAGAAGATTCTTGACTTAACTGGCTATAAGAATGAATTAATTAAAGAAGGAACCTTAGAGTCCCAAATGAGAGTTGAAAACTTAGATGAACTTTTAACTTCAGCTGTGGAATTTGAAAATCTATACGAAGAAGAAATAGATGATCCTTTTCATAAGGTTAGAGACTATTTAGAGTCACTTGCTCTGTTTACAGATTCTGACAATATTACAAATGAAGATAGTGTTCTTTTAATGACACTGCATAATGCAAAGGGGTTGGAATTTCCAATTGTTTTTATGACAGGAATGGAAGAAAACGTATTCCCAAGTCAGAAATCTGAAAATGAATTTGAGATACAAGAAGAAAGAAGGCTTTGCTACGTAGGAATGACTAGAGCTGAAAAGAAATTATATTTAACTTACTCTAGTACAAGAACGCTTTGGGCCGGAACAAATTATAATCTGCCAAGTAGATTTTTAGATGAAGCAAAACCCTTTTATAAAGAAATAGAATTAGAAGAGTCTGAGAGTATTAATTTATTAAAACCAGAAGAAGATACTACAGGTAAAAAAGTTATCCACGAAAAATATGGGAAAGGAGTTGTTGTCGAAACATCAGGAAATGAGATAACGATTGACTTTGGAGAAGAGTGGGGAATAAAGCATCTGGATGTAGAGTGGGCGCCAATTAAATTTGAATAGAAATCTTCACATAAGTATTTTTTTATAGAATATATAATCTTTATTGAAATATGGATTTATTTGAATATCAGGGAAAATCGCTTTATCAAGACTATGATATAAGTCATCCAAAATCATCTTTGGTAAAAGACCCTAAAGAACTTCAAGAATTAAAGGGTTTGAGTTATCCAGTAGTTGTTAAAGCACAAGTTCAAGTAGGTGGCAGAGGCAAAGCTGGTGGAATCAAAGTAGCAAACAATCCTGATGAGCTTATTGAGTTAGGAAACCAAATATATGGAATGGATATAAAAGGACACAAAGTAGAGGTTTTATTAATTGAAGAAGCTTCAGAAATTTTAGAAGAATACTATCTTTCGTTTACTCTTGATAGGTCAGCTAAAAAATACTTAATGATGCTTAGTGCAAAGGGTGGTATGGATATTGAGCAAGTAGCAAAAGATAATCCAAAAGATTTGGTAAAACTTCATATATCACCTTCAGAAGGGCTAGATAAAAAAGATTTAGATAAATCAATAATTGAAGCTAATTTAAATCAAAAATATAAAAATGAATTATCAGAGATAATTAGTAAATTATATGAACTATTTGAAGAAGGAGATTGTGATTTAGTCGAAGTAAATCCTTTAGCTATTACAAATGAAGGAGTAATGGCACTTGATTCAAAAGTTGCATTAGATATGAATGCAAAATTTAAACATGAAAATTTTCAAATTCTTGAAGATGAAATACCAATTCCCGAAGAAGAAAAATTTGCAAAAGAAAAAGGTCTTAATTTTATAAAGCTAGAAGGTTTTGTAGGAATCATTGGCAATGGAGCAGGCTTAGTGATGTCAACTCTTGATGTTGTAGCTGAGCATGGAGGAAGTGCATCCAACTTTTTAGATATCGGTGGTGGTGCAAAGTCTGAAACAGTAAGTGCTGCACTAGAAGTATTAGAAACTGACCCAAATGTTAAAAGTGTTTTAATAAATATTTTTGGAGGAATTACAAGGTGTGATTTAGTTGCAGATGGGATAGTTAAAGCAACTAGTGGTAAAAAATTAAAGTGGCCAATAATAATTCGTCTTGATGGAACAAATTCTAAAGAGGGTCTAGAAATATTGAAAAATAACCCTAACGATAATATTTTTATCTCAGAAAACATGGATGAAGCAGCAAAATTAGCCGTCGAGAGTGGAGTTTAATTATGGCAATTTTAATTGATGAAAATACAAGAGTTGTTGTCCAGGGATTAACAGGTCGAGAAGGCCAGTTCCATGCATTAAGAAATAGAGATTATGGTACAAACATTGTCGCAGGAACAAGACCAGGTAAGGGTGGTGAAAATATAGAATCCATACCAATATTTAATACTGTTGAAGAAGCTGTTAAAGAAGAAGGAGCTAATGTAGCTATGACTTTTGTTCCACCCGCTTTTGCTAAGGAGGCTGTACTAGAGGCAGCATTTGCTGGATGTGAATTAATTGTATGCATTACAGAAGGAATTCCAGCAAAAGATGAAGCTGAAATGTATGACATAATCAAAAAAGAAACAAATTCAAAATTGTTAGGTCCAAATTGTCCGGGTCTTATTTCACCAGGTAAGTCAAATGTTGGTATTATGCCTCATGAAATTACTAAGCAAGGAAACGTTGGTGTTGTATCAAGATCAGGTACATTGACTTATCAAGCTGTTCACGAATTAACACAATTAGAGATTGGCCAATCAACATGTATAGGAATTGGAGGAGACCCAGTCCCTGGGATGTCTTTTATTGATGTCCTTGAAGAGTATGAAAAAGATGATGAAACTTCCTCGATTGTAATGATTGGTGAAATTGGAGGAAGCGCCGAAGAAGAAGCAGCAGATTTTATTAAAAACAACATTTCTAAACCAGTAGTATCATATATAGCTGGAGTAACAGCTCCTCCTGGCAAAAAAATGGGCCATGCTGGAGCAATAGTTTCAGGAAACAAAGGAACTGCTCAAGCAAAAATGGATGCATTAAAAGATGCAGGAGTAAATGTAGTTTCAAATCCTACAAAAATAGGTAATGCTATAAAGAAAGTCATTTAATGGGAGAAAATTTAAATAGAACAGACTTAGAAAGCGCAATTCAGCGAACCAGAGAATCTTTTGATACAGATAATCCAACAGTGCCTTATATAGAGGGAGACGGGATAGGTGTCGACATATGGCCAGCTGCACAAGGAGTATTTGATGCTGTAGTAGAAAAAGCTTATAAGGGGGAAAGAAAAATAAATTGGTTGGAGGTGCTAGCAGGGCAAAAAGCTTTTGATAATGTAAATGAATGGTTACCCGAAGAAACAACAAATAAATTTGAAGAATATGGAGTTGGAATAAAAGGGCCTTTGACAACGCCAGTTGGAGAAGGAATCAGATCTATAAATGTCTCAATCAGACAGATAATGGATTTGTATGTATGCTTACGACCAATTAAATACTTTAATGGAATTCAAACCCCAACAAAAAATCCTCAAGATGTAGATATAACTTTATTTAGAGAAAACACAGAAGACGTATACGCTGGGAAAGAGCTAGAAGAAGGAAGCGAAGACGTTCAAAAATTAAACAAATTTTTAAAATCTGAGTTTGGATGGGAAATAAGAGAAGATAGTGGGATTGGAATAAAGCCTATATCTAAAACAGCTACTGAGAGATTAGTTCGAGCTTCATTAAATTATGCTGTTGAGAACAATAAAAAAAATCTTGCACTAGTTCATAAAGGTAACATTATGAAATTTACAGAAGGAGCATTTAGAAGATGGGGTTACGAATTAGTTAAAGAAGAATTTTCCGATGTAGCAATATCTTGGGAAGACTGTAACGGAGATCCAGGTGATAAAATATTAATCCAAGATGTTATTGCTGATGCATTTCTTCAGCAAATTTTAGTTAAACCTGAAAATTTTGATGTTATTGCTACTACTAATTTAAATGGTGATTATGCATCAGACGCTTTAGCTGCACAAATAGGAGGAATTGGAATAAGTCCTGGAGGAAATATAAATTATGAAAATGGCAAGGCAGTATTTGAAGCAACTCATGGGACAGCTCCTAAGTACGCAGGTAAAGATCAAGCCAATCCAGGTTCGTTAATTCTTTCAGGTGAAATGATGTTTAGATATATGGGCTGGGATGAAGCAGCTGACTTAACTATCAAAACAATGGAAAAATCAATTTTAGATGGAAATGTAACTTATGATTTAGCAAGAGGAAGAGAAGAAGCAAAAACATTAAAATCTTCTGAGTTTGCAAATTCATTAATTGATAATTTAGATAAATTTTGAAGGAATAGTATGAAAAAAGTTACTGTAGTTGGTGCAGGTAAGTATGGTTCTATGACTGCATTGAGGATAGCAGAGTATGATATAGCCAAGACAGTAGTAATGACTGATATTGTGGAAGGCTTACCTCAAGGTTTAAGTTTGGATATAAACCAATCAAGATATGTTGAAGGCTTCAACACAAAACTTATTGGAACAAATAATTACGAAGACACATCAGATAGTGACATAGTAGTAATAACTGCTGGCTTACCAAGAAAGCCTGGGATGTCTCGAATGGATTTATTAGAAGTTAATGCTGGAATAGTTAGTGAAGTAACTAAAAATATTCTAAAGTACTCTGAAAATCCAATAATAGTGGTTGTAACAAACCCGCTAGATCAAATGACAACTCTTACAGCTGAAGTATCAAATCTTTCAAAAAATAGAGTTATTGGTCAAGCAGGTGTATTAGATTCTTCAAGGTTTGCTTATTTTATTTCAGAAAAAGTTGGAGTTGATATTTCAGCTGTAGAAGCTTTAACTCTTGGAAGTCATGGAGATACAATGGTTCCAGTTCCTTCATTATGCAAGGTAGATGGAAAACCATTAGAAGAAATATTGTCTTCTGAAGAAATAAATGATTTAGTTCAAAGGACATCCGATGGAGGAGCTGAAATTGTAAGTTTACTTAAAACTGGAAGTGCATATTTTGCCCCTGCCTCATCTGCTGCAACCATGGTCAAAGCCATGTTGAGTGATTCTAATGAGATATTTCCAGTCTGTGCATGGCTTGATGGCGAATATGGCATAAATGACGTATACCTAGGTGTACCAGCAAGGCTTGGGGCAGAGGGTGTAACAGAAATAGTCGAATATGACTTAACTGAAGTCGAAAAAGAGGCTCTTTTAGCTGCTTCTAGCTCAGTTAAGGACAAAGTGGCTGAATTAGGTAGCATAAAAAATCAATAAAATCAGTCTTTTTAAATAAAAACCCAATATTTATTGTATTTTAAGATATTTTCCCATAAAAAACTATAATTATAGGAGAGTAATTAGTAATACTCATTAAAGAAAGGCTAAACAGCTATGAATAAAGACCAATTGGCAACAGTTGTGGCATCTGAAGTTGGATTGTCACAATCAGACGCTAAATCAGCTGTTGATGCAGTTTTTGATGGAATTACAAACGGAATGAAGAACGGCGATAAAGTTAGTATCGCTGGATTCGGACAGTTTGAATCAAGATACAGGGCTGCTAGACAGGGAAGAAATCCAGCAACTGGAGAAACAATTCAGATTGCTGCTAAAAATGCGCCAGCTTTTAAAGCTGCGAAAGGATTAAAAGATAGTTTAAATTAAATTATCTTAATTGATCATTTGAAAAGACGGCATAGCCGTCTTTTCAATTTATTGAAGTAATTTAATATCTCCAGAAATTTTAATTTTTTCTTCAAATAATAAATCTTCTGGATTTTTTTTATTTTCTTTTAGTTCCAATAAAGTATTCATATTCATTTTTATTAATAAATTTGATTTTGATATTTCTGAATGTTTAGTTTTTTCACCTGATTCTAAATTTATTATTTCAGTTTTTTCATCATCTTCGATTTGAAGATAAATTTTGTCTAAATTTATTTTATTAGCTAACTTTAAATTATTGATTATTTCTTTAATTTCTAGATTCAATTATTTAATAACGTTTCTCTTTTTACATCTTCAATTGCTTTTGTTACTTGTATTCCTTTAGGACAAGCACTTGTACAATTGAATGCCGTTCTACATCTAAATGCTCCATTAACATCTTTTAATATTTCTAATCTTTGTTTAGACCCTTCATCTCTGGAATCAAATACAAATCTGTGAGCATTAACTATTGCTGCAGGCCCAATGTATGAATCTGCAGTCCAGAAAACAGGACAGCTAGTTGTACATGCTGCACAGAGTATACATTTAGTTGTATCTTCAAATTTTTCTACATCCTCTTGACTCTGAAGTCTTTCTCTATCTCCAGGGTCCTTATCATTGATTAAATATGGCATTACTTTTTTATAACTATCCATAAAAGGCTCCATATCTACAATTAAATCTTTCACAACTGGCAAACCTCTTACAGGTTCAATTTTTATTGGGTTGCTAACTTCTTTCACTAGAACTTGACACGCTAACATATTTTCACCATTTATAACCATTGCATCAGATCCACAAACACCATGAGCACAAGATCTTCTAAAAGAAAGAGTGCCATCTTCAAACCACTTTACTTTATGCAGAAGATCTAAAATTCTTTCATCAGGATCTGCTTCAACCTTATAAAATTCCCAATGACCTTTACGATCATTTTCTGGATCATACCTAAGAATTTTTAATTCTATATCCATTAATATTTTCTTTCCATAGGTTCGTATTTTCCTAATTCTACATCTTTATATCTTAAATTTGCAGAGTTACCATTTTTAAATGCAAATGAATGTTTCATAAAATTACCATCATCTCTATCTGGGAAGTCTTGTCGTGAATGAGCACCTCTAGATTCTTTTCTTGCTAGAGCACTTGCTACTGTTGATTCAGACATATCAAGAAGGTAGTCTAATTCTATTGCTTCCATTAATTCTGTGTTAAATACTTTTCCTTTATCAAATATTGTTACATTTTCATATCGCTCTCTTAAGTTTTCAAGAATATCAGTTTGCTTGCTCAGAGTTTCTTCAGATCTAAATATTTTTGCATTCTCTTCCATTGATTCTTGTAAGTCATTTCTTATTCTTCCTACTGAAAATTCATCAGTATGCTCTTTCTCAATTAGGTTATTTATTTTATTTACTAAATCATCAGCAGCACTGTCACTGATTGAAGTGGATTTGGTTTTAGATACATATTCAAGCATGCTTTCCCCTGCTCTCTTACCAAAAACTACAATGTCAAGTAATGAGTTAGTACCAAGTCTGTTTGCTCCATGAACACTTACACAAGCAGCTTCGCCGGCGGCATAAACGCCTGGTAATACAGTGTTTTTTTCATCACTTAGAACTCTTCCATTAACATCTGTTGGTATTCCTCCCATTGCATAGTGAGCAGTTGGTTGTACTGGTATAGGTTCATTAATAGGTTCAATTTTTACATATGTTCTTAC
>PBPX01000001.1 GCA_002724835.1 Actinomycetota bacterium
TAATTTTGGTTATTATAGGCGTAGGAATCAATGGGTAAACCTTTAAAAATTAGCGAAGAAGCAGCCGTGCAAATGCCTATGAAGACGGTTGCCAGTTTGATTTGCATGGTCGCAATCGGCACCTGGGCTTATTTCGGTATTAACGAGAAGCTCAACCAGCATAGCACCCAGTTAGAATTAATGACTAAAGATTTAGAAGCTAACTCTGAATTTAGAATTAAATACCCTAGAGGACAATTAGGTAAATCCTCTGGAGAAGCAGAGCTCTACATGTTAGTAGAAGACCTTTACAAGTCTGTGGATAGATTAAACAAAGCCATCGAGGATGGAATGCATAATAAAGTGAATATAGAATTTTTACAAAAACAAATGAACAAAGTTTTAATTGATATTGAGAAGCTCAAGGATAGACAGAGAACGTTTGCCAACGGCAATGGTCATTAATGCCAAGACCGGTTAGAAAGCTAATAGTTAGATTAAGAATGTGGTACGCAGATATCAGAGGACACCATGGAATGAGGTGGGATTATGAGCCTGGAGACTATTATATGGGCAGAAAACGTAAAAATAAAGGGAAGACACATTATTAATTATAGGGTATATATTTCTTATGATTGAAAAAATTAAACATAGCATTAAACAATACGGGTTAGTTGGCTCTGTAAATGCCTTATTAGACAGAACAGTTACATACAAAGCTGTAGCCGTTTTAGCTATCGTTATTATATATTTATTAATAAGAGGTTAAATTATGGTCGAAGCTGTTGTTGCCCTTCTCATGTTTGTTAACGGAGAAATTAAGGAAGCACGTATTCAAAATAATATGGCTCTATGTTTACGCCATAAGCGTGAAGCTGAGAGACAGTACAGTGCATCTGTTACTTACAAGTGCTGGCGTGGAGAAGCTGAACTTGAAGAGAACATTGACAAATCCCTATCCATTAAAAAACTTATTGTTCAATAATGAGTAAACCTCTTTCATGTACAATCTGCGATTGTCCTTGTCATTGTGAATATCCAAAGCATTCCACATGGGGTGGTCCACCTAGTGAATTTAGTGGAGAGTGTAGCTGTGAAACCTGTATACATCCCGAAGAATAGAAATCCTGTTGCAAGAGATCTGAAAAGTGTTAAGTATAGACCTAGGGTAAAACCTGGGAAGAAAAAAGTTTATGTTAGAGAAAACAATAAATTTAAATTTATAGGATATGAGTAAAGAAACAACATTTCATACACAGATTGTTACAGGTACGTGTCCTGAATGTACTCACAATACTATATTAGTTGGTTTTAGTAATGCTTTTTATAGATGTACAAATTGTGGTAGTGACTTAGAACAAAAAGTAAATGGTCACATTAAATACATGCCCATTAAAGATAAAAATACTCGTATGAAATTACGAGTGGATGATTGGGATGGCTAAGCGAGCGCAATTTGGTGTTAATTCATACGTAAAGCGTACCAAACCTAAAATAGGTAGACATAAAAAACGTATGAACAAATCAGAAAAAAGAAATTATAAACCAAGTGTAGGCCAAGGGAGATAGTGGAAAAGATTGTCATTATCACTCTGTTTACTTTAACGTTTACAGGTAAGATAGAAATGACTTCTTTTGAAGTTGTAAGTAAAGAAAGTTGCGCTTCTTGGTATCATCATAACATAAAAAGTTTACCCCCAAAGAAAAGACCCGTTAGTGGACGCACGTATTACGAGTATAAAGGACTACAGGTAGTAGATTATAGATGTTCTGGACACTAATTATAGTATTATTCTGGATTGATATAATTTTATTTTTAATTATTGCAATTGGTACCTTGACATATTTCTTATAATATCCTATATATTCCTTAAGGAGTTTGACAATCCGTTAAATGTATAAAGGGTTTTACTCCTCACAAGTAGAAAGGAAACTATGAGATATAAATACAAAGTACGAGAGTTAAAAACAACAAACCAAAAGGATATTGCTGACGTTGGTGAAGCTATAGAAATGGAAGCTATGTCTCTTAAAAAACTAAAAGCTAAATTAGATCATAAAAAAACATATCATGTGGAGTATACAAATAAACATGGTAATTTTATATCTACTGGCATAAAAGGTAAGGAGCCTAAATGAAGACTAAACCAACTATTCTAATATGTATGCCGTGTTATGATGACGTTAAGATTAACACGATGCTATCTATATTTAAGATGGCTAAAGCTTTAAGTAAAAGTGGTATTGAAGTGGGAATAAACACAATGAAATCGCCACTTATTCACCAAGCGAGGAACTATCTAACAGCTACATTTTTAAAGTCTTCTTACTCACATTTATTATTTATAGATTCAGATGTAGAGTTTGAACCTGACGCTATTGTTAAGATGATGGTAGCAGATAAAGATATTATCTGTACTCCATATAGAACTAAATCATTAAATCCTAATGTTCATAATTATACGGTAGAGTTTAAGAACCCTGACGATATTCCTATATTACCAGGAGGCTTAGTTGAAATAGAAGCTGGACCTACAGGGATTATGTTGATCAATAGAAGAGTCTTTGTCAATCTTATGAATAGACATCCAGAGCTAAAGATTAAGAACAGAGCTGCTGGACCAGGAAAGAGTCAAGGTGATGAACTTAAAGATGAACATCAATTCTATTACAATTTCTTTGATTTTAAATTTGAAGATGGATTCTCTATGGGAGAAGATGTTGCTTTTTGTAGACTTGCTAGAAAAAATGATATAAAAATCTATGCGCAGATTGACTCTAATGTAGCCCATCATGGTGGGTTTGTATGGAGAGGATCTTTTAAGGATAGACTCGTAGATGACAAAGAAGCGTAAAGAGAGATGGGACGGAAGATCAAGAATCTCTACGGACCAGTATAAAAGAAACTGGAATGATATATTTGGAAACAAAAATGTTGTTCGAACAGAAGCAAGTTTCGTAAGCCGAGATTATTCAGATGAAAGTACTAATAATACTATTACTAACGACGACCGGACTGGAACAGATAAAGTATCCGATAAAGAGTAACCAGACGTGCGAGCAACAGATGTCCGAGTGGCGTGATAAGAATGTCACGTACCACGACTCACGGAACACGGACCGTAAACGTCAAGGATGGTATACAAAGGAGGGCAACTTATGGATAGGGCATATTTGCGAAAACTAATAGATAAGTTTCATCTATGGCACCTATATTATAGATCTGAAATTGTTTTAATTGGAGCAGGATTTATTATTGGATTTATATTTGGCGCTATAATATTTTAACTAAACCTATCTCAACGAGGGATCGGAGATAGGTAATGAAGGTGAGAAAGAAAATCCCTATATCACACTTTTGCCACAATTACAAGTATGTAATTTCGTGACAACCATATTTAACAGCTAACCTATAGTTATTAACATTCTCAAAACCTTGAGAATGCAATAATTCTAAACTTTTAACCGAAGCATCAGCAGCACACTCAGCCCAATTTGAGTATACTTGGGGTACTTGTATAGGAGGCATACAATCTCCTGTTAAAAAAGAGCACACCTGTAATATTAAAAAAAANTTAGTTGACATGTATAGAAAATCCTATATGTTAGTGGTTATGACAGACATTAATAAATACAGAAATGTGTCTCTAACACACGAGACATATAATACTTTAAAGAAATTGTCCAAAGTTTTGTTACCAGGTGGTACACCTTTATCAATTTCTAAAACAGTAGAAACGTTGACAAACGANAAAGCAGAGAAACTAAATGGTAAAATCAGCCCGAAGTCGGGGAACAGCAAATAATAACGCCATAGAACTTGGCGGTGCAAGAAAGGAACCGGAACACAATCTATGGACAGCGGTATTAGCAAAAGCTGCCGACGACGCGTTGTTTACAACTAATTATAGAGAAGCTCTGTTAGCAATCAATTGGTTCGAAAATGAAGGGGTAGACTTTAAAAGAGTTTGCCAGTACGCAGGACGAAACCATGAGTATGTTTCAAGAAAAATATTGAAACAAGTAAGAGAAAGAAAAAGAAAGATAAAAGAATGGGAAGAAGGTATAAGACAAAGAATAGAGGGAGGCATGGCGAGAAAGATGGCTCTCTGGTCTTTACAAAAAAGAGGAAAAGGTAGAGAAAAAGGTAGAAAACATAAAGGAGGGTATCATAGTGCAGGACCAAGAATTGAAATATAATCAACCGGAACCACACTCTAAAATTTGCACAAATTGTAAGGGCAATGGATATATTAAGATAGATACTATTCATGGCAAAGATCAAATAAAGCAATGTTGGGTATGTGATTCCAGAGGGGAGCTAAAAAAATATGTCCAAGCGGATGTTGATAAGTTTATTTATGATTTTTATTTTAGGGGGGTGTAAAAGCGCTGAATTTGATCCTAAAGTCTCTGTTATTAAATGGACACTTAAGAATGGTTCTAAAGTAGAAAAGAATGAACAGGGAAAATGAACTGGCATATTTAGCAGGAGTCTTTGATGGAGAAGGTTCAATGGGAAATTGGTCTAGAGGAAAGGACAAAGGATCTGGCTTTAGACTTCAAATTGAGATGGCAGATGCAGATGTATTGGTGAGATTCTTAACTTATTATTTAAAAGGATCTATAACGTCAAGACATCGAGATGAGAAACATAAAATTATGTATATGTGGAGAGTAAACGGAGAAGACGCTAAGGTGGTAGCAAGAGAACTACTTCCTTATCTATCAAGACGGAGACAAGCACAGTTTGCGGAGGCAATGGCACAGTGATGGAATTAATTGGTAAAATTGTTAAGTGGCATTACGANAGGAATCTTATAAAAGGAAGCACAGATCAAGCTCAACTTTTAAAACTTATAGAAGAACTCGGTGAACTTAGTAACTCTGTNGTAAAAGGAAAAGATATAAGAGATGATCTTGGTGATATGATGGTTGTTATGATTAACATTATGGAAAGAAATAATATATCTGTGGAAGAATGTTTAAATGTTGCTTACGAAGATATTAAAAACAGAAAAGGTAAAATTGTAGATGGAGTCTTTGTTAAATGATTACGATACCAGATTTAATTACATTAATTGGATATTATATTAAAAAAATTCTAGACTATCCTTTAAGATTCATGGAATCTTTTGGAAGTTGGATGCATGTATACGCATGGAACAAACGATGGAGAAACAGAACGAAAGGAACAGGTTATGCTAAGAAACCAAAAGTATACTAAGAATCCTACTATACAATATATAGCAGGACTATTTGATGGGGAAGGATGTATTACGACAAGTGTCGTTAAGAAATACAATCCCGTTATGAAAAAGAGATACCCATGTAAAACAATTAGAATGGAGATATCTAATACAGACTTTGGTCTATTAAGAATATGTAAGAAACATTTTAAGGAAGGACATATTGTTAATATTAAACCAAGGAAACGAGGATACTTACCTCAACAAAGATGGCAGTTAACCCACAGACAAGTGGAAAAAGTTTTAAAAAAACTATTGCCTTATCTACACAATAAAGCGAAAATAAAAAAAGCGAGAGAGGTGCTAAAACATTATGAAAAGAAAAACTAAAAAGAAATATCCTGATAGAGCTATAACTGGAAAGGAATGGATCGAAGGATATAAACAATGGTTAAAACAAAATAAGGAAGCGATANTGACTAAAGTTGAAGATGAAATAGAGAAGGAGTTAAAGAAACATGGATAAGAAACAGAAACAAGGAGTACCCTATGTTTTTTACAATTGGGGACCATGTTTAATTAGAATAAAGATCTCAGAAAATTTTCAAAAAAAATTATTGAAAGAGGCTTGGGCGAGTCGTAAGGAAGCATCGCTCGCTATGAATAAGAAGTTAGCGGGAATCATCAAAGAAGAATATTCTTATAGGAATCATGGAATGTTTATTCCAGAGTTTAGAGATATCTTTGATCTCTATCACCACGCTTATAAGAACTATAAACGAACTCCTGCGACGGAGAAAGATGTTCCACCTAAATATCTATTAAGATCCTTATGGTGTAACTTCCAAGGGCCTAATGAATTCAATCCACCTCACGATCACTCGGATGCATTATCTTTTGTTATTTATTTACAAATACCTGATGAACTAAAACAAGAAAACAAATCTTATATTGGTAAATCAGCTGGACCAGGTGGNATTCANTTNTTATATGGACCAGGTTCTGATCGGAAGTATATAACTTATCAGTCACACTTTCCTGAAGAAAGAGATATGTTTATCTTTCCAGCTTCACTGGCTCACTATGTTGCGCCGTTTAGATCGGATTGTACTCGTATCTCTGTGTCGGGAAATATAGCTGACTCAGTCCCTCTTAACACNCTGCCCAAGGACGTAGCTTTTGAACAAGCTAAGGACCAAGACGCAGATCAACCGAAAGTTAAAGATGGATCCAAGAGATAAGTTGTTAAGTATTATTGCCATGTCGTTTACGATCATGATTGCGCTTAGTATTATTATGATTCTAACGGGATGCGCTGAACCCATACAAGCTACAGGAGGTGTAAGAGTATGAGTAAGAAGTATAAATATAAATTAAAAAAATCTGAATATATCGTACTAGCGGAGTGTATCTCTTCTGACCAGGTACCGGCTGAAGATATAGTAGAATATTTTAAAGATAAAAAATTTAAAAAATTTTATGAAGAAGAATATATTAATCCCTATGCTAGACCTGAAGAAGAAGATTTACCAACTCTACATTGATAATAGGCCTACTCTCCTTAGAACTTTAGTCTATACGATAGGTCATTTTTGTATCGCGGCTGGAGTTATAATGGTTGTGGCTGATGTAACGATTTATGAGGCTATGACGGACGCGGTTGTTGAACCTTTACTTAATGCGTGTTGGTACTTTTGTTTAGATAAGTGGTGGGCGTCGAAGTCTGATCCGGGAGCCGAGGCTCGGGAATGAAGAAGAACGCGAAATATAACTATCTCACCGGAACACGCGCCACGGACCATGGATCACGGATCTATGATATAAATGGCGAAAAGTTACCAAGTGTTACAACTATTCTAAGTAAGACTCATCCACCAGAAAAAGCCCAGAAGCTAGCTGAATGGAGGGCCAGAAAGGGNGACGCAGAAGCAGATAAGATTATGAATCTATCGAGTCTCAGAGGTACATCAATGCATAAATTCATTGAAGCTTATGTAGAACAGAAGGGTTATGAGGATTTAACTGACATTGGACAAGAGGCAAAACCTATGGCTCAGAAGGTCATAGAGCTTGGTTTAGCGCCTGTAAGTGAATGGTATGGCTCAGAGGTCACATTATTCTATCCTGGCCTATATGCTGGGGCTACAGACCTTGTATGCCTACACAATGACATGGAGACTATTGTAGACTTTAAGCAATCTAATAAACCTAAGAGAAGAGAATGGATTGATGACTACTTCTTACAGACGGCAGCATACGCTATGGCGCATGACCATGTATATGGCAGCAAGATTAGACAGGCCGTTGTAATGATATGCACTCCAGACCTATATTACCATGAATTTAAGATACAGGATGATGAGCTCAGAGAGTGGAAGCACCGATTTTTAGTGAGATTAAATATGTTTTATAAGATGAGGCCAAATTGAGTCTANATTGTGGCAATAATGTGGCTAGACACTTNGACATAGTAGCAAAACTCATGAAAAAAGTTTTTGAAAAAAAATTTTTGAAAACGTCTGTAAAATGTCCAAATGAGCTAAAAGTGTTGGTATTACTAGCTAAAGTGTGGACATTTTACGAAAATGTAAAATGTCTAAAATGTCCAAAGTCAATAAAATCAACACTTCTAGAGCATCGATTGGACACTTTACGGACATTTTACAAAATGGTTAAAAAAGTCAATAAAGACGTCAAGTTAATCGCTCGTACGCGCGTAAAAGGGTTTTTGGAAACCTATTTTGTGAGATTTGGTACTATATGAGATTTCCGTGGTACATCCGAATGACAATTTTATTATGCGTGGGAGCTTTTGTGCCTATCCTTCTTCACCATATCGTGTATAAGTTATGGGACGTGAGTGTTCTAAGGGCAGCAGAAATAACTTTTATACTATGCATTCCAGTTGCCTACTGGATGGCTACAAAGATTAATGAGAGATGGCATGATGACAGGGAAGAATAAATATAAACATGTAAGAGTGACGTGGTGGGATCCGTGTCAATCTAATGAAGCGTGGGTACCAGAGGAAGAGATTTTAGAACATGATGTAGCAACTTGTGTTGATGTTGGGTATATCTACAAGAAAACTAAATCTAAGTTGTGGTTATTTACTTCTTACTCAACAGATAGTAAAGGTTTGGAGGTAGGTGGTTTGCAATGTATTCCTACTGGGTGTATAAAGAAAATAGAGGTAATGAAATGAAGAAGATGGCTTTTGTAACATTAAAAACAGTACTTGCAGTTATATTACTTTCTGCATGTTTAGTATTATTAAATAGTTGTTCTTATTCTGTTAAGGTCGGGAAGAAGTGTACTCCTGGGTCTACAGAGTGGAGTTATTTATGGTTTGTTAAAGGAGAGTCTGACTTATCTAAAGATAATTGTTCTTGATCTTTGTCGGGCGTAACATTTATTATTTGTGAATAATCATCGAGTATTTTTTTCATTTTTTGTTCTAACTCTTGTTCTGATAGGTCCTCTAATAATTTCCCTGTTTTTATTATTTTTCGGTCTATATATAATCCTGCTGCTTTTCCTCGATTTGTTTCAGCGTTTACAGCAGCTGAAAAAGAATTTTTCTTCAAAGCAAGTTCTTTTATCCGAGCCAGTTCAGCAACGTGAGTGGCGTGAGTAACTTCATGCTTCTTAAGTCTCTCTTCTCTTAATTCTCCTAAGTATTTTGCCACAAGTGGGTTTAACTTTGGATTAGTTAGTTCAGATCCTTCTTGCCTACATCTCTTTTCAGAATATCCAGCAAGTTTTGCTGCCTCTGTTTTAGTTAAAGGTCCATCAGGTCCACCGAATACTAATAACTCGGCGAATCTCTTTTGCATTTCTGTTAATCGTTTNGGTAATCCCATAATTTTATAGGGACAGAGCAAGGCTACTTTGTGATTTCTCTTGATATCCCAGTATTGACAATTTAGAGTAACTATCCTATATTGTCAATATATGAAAGGGATGAAAATATGACTGATTTTGAAAAAGATTTAGAACATCATAATGATAAAGGTCCAAACGATCTAGAGANACAAATAGCTGATTTAAAAGCAAGACTCACTCAGCTGACAGGCATTGAGAAAATGCATAAAGATTTAAATGGTATGCTCAGACAAGAAGTATANGATCTTAAAATGAAAGTGCATGGGCAAGTCAAGCTAGAGAATCAGATTGAAGGACAGAAGAGAATCATTGAAGAGTTGAGTCTAGACAATCAGAGACTTAGCAAACAAATTGATGATTATGTTAGCAAGCTTAGAAAGAACGGAGTAATATGAGNGTTCAAGACATGCAACAATTCCTCAGTTCTTTTTCTGAGGGATCAGACGCAGTTAAGAATGCTGTTATCTATGTAGAGAAAGATGGGAAGTTACATGCGGTAAGACGTATGGAAGTACATGAAAATGCTGTGCCTATTGTAGGACAGCCAGGACATTCAGCTCATAGATTAGTAATAAAAACTGAGAAACCATCATCACTTATACTGCCAGAAAAGCTCCAACAAGACTACTAAGTAACTCTAAAAAAGTTATGGGTCCAGAAAGAAAATTATACCAAGATTTTAAAAAGAAAGCTCCTCAACTTATATTAAATAGAATAGAAAATTTAAGCCTTATTGGTATGCCGGATGTGTTGGGCTACAATAAAAATAATCATTTCTTCACCATTGAGTTTAAGGTTACCAAAGGGAAAAAAATCAGATTTTCACCCCATCAAATTGCATGGCATAAGACTCATCCTGAGAATACTTTCATCTTACTTCGGACCCTCGGTCCGAGGTCCGAGAAACCTTTTTCGGACTTCTTGTACCGTGGTTCAAGAATCACGGAGCTTGTTGCTTGCGGCTTGTCGCTTGAGGCTTGCTGCTTGGGGCTCGACTCCTCGATTAGTCTTCTCGAGTCGCTTGGTGCTTGACGCTTGGAGCTTGTGGCTTGTTGCTTGAAGCTCGGTTCACGAACCTCTCACTATTCTCTGCGTTTAAATTGTCCGCCGAACCGGTTTCCCGGTTCGGGGTTCCACTAACAGGAACTTTGTTGCGCGCTGCGCGAAGCTTACGGTAGTAGGAAGGGTGATGCCAGGTCATGAGCAGCTGTACATCTCCTCACAATAGTCATTCAGGCCAAGGTTGTCCGCGTAAGGTACAATTACTTTGTCACAACCCCACCAGCCTTTAACCTGATCTCTCCAAGTGTCGACCCATATGACAGGACCACCACCTGCAACCATGAGTTCTGCACCCATGTATTCTTTATCCCTGTCGATGAGGTAGCGTATATCATATACATCCTCCATCCAGGCGCTGGCTGTTTTGCTATCTTTTCCTTCAGGGTTACCTGCAGATATGTCTTCTGCAATGCTTTTACACATTCGTCTCAGCTGCTCTTCACAGGTCTCCCTTCGTCCTTCTTTATCTCTCTTAGTTATTATTCTCTCTTTTATTACTTGCATTGTTTTCTTTCTGTTAGTTTTTGTCGTTGTGCCCTGGCAGGTCCGGAGCTAGTCGGGTCCATCACCTGCGAAAGGCATCTTACTTTAGTAAAAGATTGTGGCCGTTTCGTGGCGCTTGCTGCTTGGTGCTTGTTGCTTGTAGCCTGTGGGCCCACCCTCCCACCCTGCTTCGTGGTCCTTGGTGCTTGGAGCTTGGCGCTTGAAGCTTTCTTCTTAATCCAATACCCGGCATCCATACGTAGTGTCTTCTGTGCAGCCAGTTCTTTAAATGTTAATGTTGTCCATTTCATATTTCTTATAATATTCTTGGTTTTAAACCAATATACTTATTTATTTCTAACTGCACTTCTGGATTGTCTTTCATGTCTTTCTTGCCTGGTATCCAGACATCATCGATTCTTTGTAAATAATCTGTGTCATGATTAAATACATCTACATCAGTATCCTGTGGTGCTTTTTTTAATATTTTTATTAGTTCTTTAACTTTCATAATTTTTTACTTTCCGGTCAAGCACGCGCATTTTATCTGGGCGTGCACCAGCAAGGTTGCGAACCTACCCACTTGACCCCAGATCCGTTGGCAAGGATGCATCCTCGCTGGCCCGCGTGTGGGCATAAGTCCAACGGATCAGGGCTCAAGTTTGACCCCAGACCTTGCTACCAGTTTGCAAACCGTATCGTACACAAATAACAAGGTCAGGGCTCAAGTGTGCATTTCAAGTGAGGGGAAATACACAAAAACCTAGAATTCATTTTAAGGGCTTGAACTCCGAACTTACCCAGTCAATTGCTTGACCCCAAGTCCCAGCCCACTAAATTAGGGCGCCTAGCTTTCCAGCTGGGACCAGGGCTCAAGGTAAGTTTGCTCAATAGCCCATACACTTCCAGCCCTGTTTGGCCGAGTGAGACGCCGATTATGCATCCTCGTACGCTTTCCACTCACTTGACCCCAGATACGCGGTGCACACTCCCTTCCATCCCACTCTAATAGCTTACGCTCTTCAAGTTAGGACTTGGTTGTTCTTGTCGCGTATCAGGGCTCAAGTGTCCAGTATTATTCCCAAGGACACATAAACAAGAAACCAATATGGACTAATATTAACATAATAATCCAAAATGAATAACTCATTCTTCAACCCCACAATTGATACAAGCAACCTGTGGCTTTGCCCATTCATCATGGTGAGTGAACTCACTACAAATTGGGCATATGTAATTATTTTCTTTCATGCAGGTAATATAATACTTGACTTATACTTTGTCAAGCAGTATATAGGATTAATTATTAACACTAACAGAAAGAGATAAAATGAGTGGAAATATGCCAAAGTACAAAGTGGAACATTATGAGAGAAAAATAAGACGACACTTTGACCCTCTAATAGAGGAACAAGAACTTTTAGTTAAGCAGTTTAAAACTGACGCAACTAAAAGAATAGTTGAAAAGCTGTCTAAAAAAATGGGCGCAGATAAAATCTTGAGTGCATTTAGGAAGGCAGAAGATATGATGAAGAAGGCGAGACAAGACGCAACAACCTTCTTTAAAAAGAAAGTCAAGCAAGACGATAAGAAAACTCTTACTTATAACGTAAGAAATAGTGATGAGATATCTTACAAGGATTGTGAAGAACAACTGCAAGAGTGGGCTAAAGAACTGGTTGATAGAGAAATCAGAAAGAGACCAGAAGGCGAAATGCTCAAACAACTAGAAGATGTAAAGCAGAAGTCTATGGATATCGTGTATGAAAATGGCGACGACCTAGCTATTGCTAAAGCATTAAATAATTGCACGCAGAAAATAGGTATTGCGTGGACTATTGATACTTCTAAAATAAAACAAATAGCAAGTAAATAAAGACTTGACATTACTGGGTGTATCCTATATACTCCCAGTAATAACACTAACAGAAAGATATAAAATGGAACTAGAAAAAACAATAGACTCACTAATTAAGAAAACTAAATTGATAGCACTTCTTGAAATGAAGAATAAAATTCAGGAAGAGATAGATAAAATAGAGGAGGAGAAAGAAGATGAAACAATTCCCTTTTAAAAATGGTACGTTATTTATGATAACGTATTGCCCTCAAACTATTGGTGGCGAAGTTAATCATGAACTCAAGCACATTACTAGACGAGGCAAGTGGGACAATGGTTGCAGAATAACTAAAGGTTTTATTCTTTATTATGATAGAGATAGAGGCAATTACAGATACGCAAGCAATAAGCTCGCGCCAGTTTGTATTTCTCTCGCTTTAAATAACCAAGAACAAAGAGTATTAAACTAATGGAAGTTTGGGAGATGGTGATGGGCTTTGTGTTTGGCTTAATTATTATTTACTATTACACTTGACANAAGGCAGGTGATAGGATACTATAGGACTATGAACACTAACAGAAAGAAAACAATGGACAACAACGACTACACAAGACGAAATAGATTCACAGGTGAATCTATTGAACTAACAAAAGAAGAGGCAAAGAAACACGACGAGATATTCTTTCACGAGGCATTGGCAACGCTGGAAGACAAGACACTAGGCACAGGTGTAAGTAAACATTGGCAGGAGATGAGAGATAGATTAGATTGGTTTATGAAACACAATGCGAAAGCGTACATGGTGCTACTAGATTAATAGTTGTATGCAGTAATTGCATCAACCATAAGTTGTGCGCCGCTGCGCGGCGCGCATCTCACGCTCCCCGCTCCGCGGGGCGCGTAGCGTTTACCCCGAATCACCGATCAAAGTAGGACCCAAATTGGATTCAATGCTTGATGCTCGCGGGCCCACCCACCCACCTTTTTTTAAAAAGGGGTCCCACTGCTTTTCCCTTTAAGCCTTGATTCAGAGGGTTATAGGTGTTAAAAACATTTTGAAATAGGTACCATGGACTTAAATAAGGTAAATATAGAAAAATTACCTGCAGATGTCAGAAGAACCTTTAAAAGACTTCGTTTACTCCATGCACAAAAAAAGATACAGAACAAAGCTAAGAACGACTTCCTATCTTTTGTTAAATGTGTATGGCCTGAATTCATTGAAGGGTCCCATCACAGGCACATTGCAGAAAAATTTAATAAATTAGCTTCAGGCGAAATAAAACGTTTGATAGTGAATATGCCACCTAGGCATACTAAATCAGAATTTGCGTCTTTTCTTTTGCCTGCATGGATGGTAGGTCGAAGACCAAAATTAAAAATTATTCAAGCTACCCACACAGGAGAACTTGCAATTAGATTTGGAAGAAAAGCAAAAAATTTAATTGACTCCCCTGAATATCAAAAAATTTTTGAAACAACTTTACAAGAAGACTCTAAAGCTGCAGGTCGTTGGGAAACGGCGCAAGGCGGTGAATATTTTGCTGCTGGTGTAGGTGGATCAATCACGGGCCGTGGTGCGGACTTATTGATTATTGATGACCCACACTCGGAACAAGATGCATTATCAGAGAACTCATTAGAAGCTGCGTACGAATGGTATACTTCAGGTCCACGTCAGCGTCTTCAACCTGGCGCTTCAATCGTGCTTGTAATGACACGTTGGTCAACTAAAGACTTAACAGCTAAATTATTAAAACAACAAAAAGAAGTTAAAGGTGATCAGTGGGACATTGTAGAATTTCCGGCGATCTTGGACCACGGACCAAAGCCCGAGCCGGTGTGGCCGCAATACTGGAAGCTTGATGAATTAGAGAAAGTTAAAGCAACCCTACCCGTTGGTAAATGGAACGCTCAGTGGATGCAAAGACCTACCTCTGAAGAAGGAGCCATTATTAAACGTGAATGGTGGAGAGCCTATACTCAAGATAAGATTCCAGCTTTACAACATGTTATTCAATCTTATGATACGGCGTATCTTAAAAAAGAGACAGCTGACTTCTCAGCTATTACCACATGGGGTATTTTTTACCCAAATGAGGATAGTGGCGCTAATTTAATCTTATTAGATGCCTTAAAAGGAAGATGGGAATTCCCAGAATTAAGGCGAAGAGCTCTACAACAGTACAAATATTGGCAACCTGAGACAGTTATCGTGGAAGCTAAGGCTTCTGGGCTACCTTTATTGTACGAGCTGAGACAGATGGATATACCAGTTGTTTCCTTTACACCAAGCAAAGGAAATGATAAACATTCTAGAATAAACGCAGTGGCTCCGTTGTTTGAGTCTGGAATGATATGGGCGCCAGATCAAAAGTTCGCTGAGGAAGTTATTGAAGAGTGTGCAGCTTTTCCTCATGGAGATCACGACGACTTGGTTGATACAATGACCCAAGCAGTTATGCGCTTCAGGCAGGGCGGCTTAATTAAACACCCTGAAGATTATGTAGACGAAAAACAACAGCCCAGACGTAAGGTATATTATTAATGTGGCTTAAAAGATTAATTGCAGAATTTATTAAAAAGAATGGCAGAAAGCCTAATGCTATTGAAACTATTCAGCTTAAATTTAAAGCTAACGAATTATCCAACAGAGGACAGGTTATTAACTTCCCTGACACATTAAGAGAATTTACAAGAAAAGAAAATGTTTATGAAGGGATGATAGATCCTAAAAGTGATACAGGAAAAAAACTTTCTAAAATTAGAACTACAATGGGTCTTCCTAAAGTTTTAAGAAATGCTAAGAATCCAGAAGAAGTTAAAAGACTTTTAGAGTCAGGAGATATTCAAATAGGTAAAGCTCCTAAGACTACAAAAAATAAACCACCTGTAGATCCAAAATTTCAAAGAGCTGTTGACTCTCAAGAAGAAAGAGCAAAATTAATCAGAGAGTTTGAACAAAGAAATAAAGAGTCTGCTTTTAACTTTGTTTTTAAAAAATACAAAGACATCGATAAAAAACCTATGGAGGTAGATGAAGTTCTATCCATCTATACTAATCTTAATAAATATCCAAAAGGTAGAAGTATTATTTTTGGAGATATAGCTGAAATTGAAAGAGGTCATATGTTGCCTAACATTGGAAATAGAAACAGAGCAA
>PBPX01000024.1 GCA_002724835.1 Actinomycetota bacterium
CTAATGACTTTATATCTAACTCCTGGAAGATCTTTTACTCGACCTCCCCTGACTAAAACAATAGAGTGTTCTTGAAGATTGTGTCCTTCGCCTGGGATGTATGCTGTAACTTCTGTTCCAGTTGAAAGTCTCACTCTACAAACTTTTCTTAAAGCTGAGTTAGGCTTCTTTGGTGTAACCGTATAAACACGAGTACATACCCCTCTTCTTTGAGGCGCTCCTTTTAATCCTGGTGTCTTTTCCTTAGACACTTTGGATTTTCGTCCTTTTCTTACCAACTGTTGTGTAGTAGGCATTATTATTCCAATCTAAAATTAGTATTTTTTCTTACCGAAAAAGAAGTATATGACAGATTTAAACTTACAACAATGAATTATTAACAAGTTTTTACTCTGTTTCTTCGTCTCCTTCTTCGCCTAACATAGCTAGCCATTGTGCAGGATTTGGAAGAGAATCTTCTTCAGATTCTTCAATATCAGAAGAATTCTCCATAAATCCTAGTTCAGAAACTTCCGGAGCATCTGGCAAAGAAGGTGATAATTTTTGATAAGCATCCGAACCTGTTCCAGCAGGTATAAGTGTACCAATTATCACATTTTCCTTAAGACCGGTAAGAGCATCTGTGCTCTTTTTCATCGCTGCCTCTGTGAGTACTCTTGTTGTTTCTTGGAAAGAAGCTGCTGATAGCCATGAATCTGTTGCAAGACTAGCTTTTGTGATACCCATAAGTTCAGATCTTCCTTCAGCAGGTACTTTTCCTTTCTTTACTAACTCTTGGTTAGTTTTTCTAAATAATGTTGAATCAACTAATTCATTTGGAAGAAAATCTGAATCGTTAGTTCTAACAATTCTAACTCTCCTCAGCATCTGCCTTACTATCATTTCAACATGTTTATCGTGAACTTCAACTCCTTGATCACGATAAGTTTTTTGTACTTCATCTACAAGATATTCCTGGCACGTTCTCACGCCATTTATCTGTAAAACTTCTTTAGGGTCTTTTGGCCCAGTAGTTAAAGATTGACCTGCTTCAACTGTATCGCCTTGATTTATTAGTAAAGTTTGCCTTCTAAGGACTAGCTCTTCAATTGTCTCTTTTTCATTTTGAATAGTTACAATTCTATTTCCTTCTTCAGTAGTATCTATGGATTTAATTTTTCCATTAATTAACGAAAGTACTGCTTTACCCTTCGGTGTTCTTGCTTCAAAAAGTTCAACAATTCTTGGTAAGCCAGAAGTAATATCAAGGCCAACTACTCCTCCTGTGTGAAATGTTCTCATAGTTAATTGAGTGCCTGGCTCGCCTATAGATTGTGCAGAAATTATACCAACTGCCTCTCCTTCTTCAACAGGGACACCAGTCGCTAAACTAAATCCATAGCATAGTGGCTCCATAGATTCCGGATCAAGTGAGTTAAATGGTGAAAGTACTTTTATAGAATCAACTCCTGATTTAGCTATAGCATCCAATGCTTCCGCATCTATAAAAGTTCCTTTATTTAATTTTTTCTTTTCTCCATACTCTAGAATCTTTTTATTCTTCTTTATGTCTTCGCTTAGAACTCTACCAAAAATTGAAGAGTGTAAATATTTACTAACATTGCCATTTTCATCTTTAATTTTTTTAGTAGTCCCTTTCCAGTCAATATTTTCATCACCTATTTCTTTAATGACAATTCCTGCTGCTACGTCTACCAGTCTTCGAGTTAAATAACCTGAATCTGCAGTCCTTAGTGCTGTGTCTGCAAGACCCTTTCTAGCTCCGTGGGTAGAAATAAAGTATTCTAGTACTGACATTCCTTCTCTAAAGTTGCTTTTAATTGGTCTTTCAATAATATCTCCTTTAGGGTTTGCTACTAGACCTCTCATTCCAGCAAGCTGTCTTACTTGCATCATATTTCCTCTAGCGCCTGATTTAACCATCATGTCTACTGGGTTAAACTGTTCAGACTCAAGCTCAGCACTCATTGCATATTGAACTTGATCAGTTGCCTCATTCCATATTTCAATAATTTTTTGCTTTCNTTCAGATTCTGTAATTACATCATCCTTGNATTGTTTTTGAACTTTNTCAGCTTCTTTTTCATACTTTTCTAATATTTCATTTTTTGTTGGTGGAGTTTTAACATCAGTCATAGCAACACTTAAGCCAGCTTTTGACCCATATTTAAATCCAATTTCTTTCATTAAATCTAAGAACTTTCTTAATTCAGCTTTATTGTATCTTTCTATAACTTCTGAAATAATTTTTTTCATTTCCGGCTTTCTAACAGTTGACTGTATATATGGAAAATCTTCAGGCATTATAGAATTAAATATCGTGATTCCTAGAGTAGTGTTAATTAGTTCATCACCATTTACAGGTTTNTCACCTATTAATTCTGAAAATCTATTTTTTATATTCTCATGAANTTCAGGATNTCCTGCTAAATTTCCAACCCTTACTTTTATNGGAGTGTGTAGTTTTATGTGGCCGCCTTCATAAGCTAATTGAGCTTCNTTTACATCTACATAAGAATTAGTNGCTTTATTTAAGTCCTCATGACATTCAGTTATATAATATAAGCCAATCACCATATCTTGACTTGGAGAAACTATTGGATTCCCNCTTGCTGGTGATAAGACATTATTAGTAGATAACATTAATACTTTTGCTTCTGCCTGTGCTTCAGCAGAAAGTGGTACGTGAACTGCCATTTGATCTCCATCAAAATCTGCGTTAAACGCNTCACANACTAGCGGATGAACTTGTATGGCTTTGCCTTCAACAAGAATTGGTTCAAAGGCTTGAATTCCTAATCTATGTAGAGTTGGAGCTCGATTTAATAATACTGGATGTTCTTCGATGACTTCAGCTAACACATCCCAAACTTGAGCTCTTGATCTCTCCACCATTCTTTTTGCAGATTTTATATTCTGAGACAAACCAAGTTCAACAAGCCTTTTCATAACAAAAGGTTTAAATAGTTCTAAGGCCATCATTTTTGGAAGACCACATTGTTGTAAATCTAAATGAGGACCAACAACAATTACAGACCTTGCTGAGTAATCAACTCTTTTTCCAAGTAAGTTCTGCCTAAATCTTCCTTGTTTACCCTTAAGCATGTCAGAAAGTGATTTTAAACCTCTTCCTCCAGCTCCTGCNACAGCTCNTCCTCTTCTACCATTATCAAATAAAGCATCTACTGATTCTTGAAGCATTCTTTTTTCATTACTTATGATTATCTCTGGAGCACCGAGCTCGAGTAGCTTCTTTAATCTGTTATTTCTATTTATTAATCTTCTNTATAAGTCATTTAAATCAGATGTCGCAAACCTGCCGCCGTCAAGTTGTACCATAGGCCTTAACTCTGGAGGAATTACTGGAATTACTTCTAAAATCATGGCTTCTGGTGGATTCTTTCCATCTGAAAAAGGTTTAATTACCTTCATTCTTTGAATTGCTCGTTGCCTTCTTTGAGCAGATTTAGAATCTAAATCAGATTTAAGTTTTTCCATTTCTGATTTTAAATCAACTAATCCTACAAGCTCTCTGACTGCTTCTGCTCCCATTCCCCCAGTAAAGTATTCATCATATTTATCAATCATTTCGCGCCATAATGTGTCATTTTCAATTAAAGTTTTAGGCTTTAAAGTTTTTAATGTTTGGAAGGCTTCTTCAATTACTTTTATTTCAGCATCTGATTTAAGTTTTTTCTGTTTTATCTCTTTTTCTATCTCTTTATTTCTTTCCTTAATCTCGGCTTCTGGAACTTTGCCATCTTCCATAGCTTTAAGTTCNACTTTCATTTGTTTAATTCTTTTTTTCTCCCAATCTTCAAAATCTTCTTCAACTATTTCTTTTTCTGCAACAACAGCCTCTTCTAACTCTTTCAAATCTTTTGTTCTTTTTTTATCATCTATAGAAACAACTAAGTATGCNGCAAANTAAATAACTTTTTCAAGCTCTTTGGGTGACATATCTAAAAAATATCCGAGGCGACTTGGTACNCCCTTAAAATACCAAATGTGAGTGACAGGAGCTGCTAGTTCAATGTGCCCCATTCTTTCTCTTCTTACTTCTCTTCTTGTTACTTCAACACCACATCTTTCACAAATTATTCCTCTATATCTAATTCTTTTATATCTTCCACANGAGCATTCCCAGTCTTTTGTTGGTCCAAATATTCTTTCATCAAAGAGGCCTTCTTTTTCAGGCTTCAGNGTTCTATAGTTTATTGTTTCTGGTTTTTTAACCTCACCAAAAGACCAGCTTCTAATTTGGTCTGTTGTTGCAAGACTAATACTTAATTCATCAAATACTTTTTCCATAACTTTTCCTAAACTTCTACTTCATCTTCTTCAGGTCTTGTCATATCAATACCTAGAGTCTCAGCAGTCTTAACGTATTCGTCACTTATTTCTTTCATTGAAATTTCTTCTCCTGCTGAAAGTATTTCTACATTTAAGCACAGGCTTTGCATTTCTTTTAATAAAACTTTAAATGATTCTGGTATGCCTGGCTCAGGGATATTATCTCCTTTTACTATTGATTCATATACTTTTACTCTTCCAACAGTNTCGTCTGATTTAATTGTTAATAATTCTTGTAATGCATAGCTTGCACCATAAGCTTCTAAAGCCCAGACTTCCATTTCTCCAAATCTTTGACCTCCAAATTGTGCTTTTCCTCCAAGTGGTTGTTGNGTAATCATTGAATAAGGACCNGTTGATCTTGCATGAATTTTTTCATCTACTAAATGTATAAGTTTCAAAATATATGTNTATCCAACAGTTATTTTTGAATCAAATGCCTCCCCTGTTCTTCCATCGTATAAGGTTGTTTTTCCATCTTCGTCAATAAGTCTATTCCCATCTCTGTTGGGATTAACATTTCTTAATATTTCATGTATTTCTTCTTCGTTTGCACCNTCAAATACAGGAGTAGAAACTAAAGTTCCTGGCTCAGCTCCAGCTGAAGCTTCTGTAGCTCCTTTATATTCAGACCAACCTTGATCAGCTGCCCATCCTAAATGTGTTTCTAAAATTTGGCCTAAATTCATACGACTTGGTACACCAAGAGGAGATAGCAGAATATCAACTGGTGTTCCATCTTCAAGAAAAGGCATGTCTTCAACTGGATTTATTTTTGAAATNACACCCTTGTTACCATGCCTTCCAGATAACTTATCACCAACTTGTATTTTTCTTTGAATTGCNACGTATACTCTTACCTTTTGATTTACACCTGGTGGCAAATCTGCTCCATCATCTCTTTTTAGAATTTGAATATCTATAACTTTCCCTCTTTCACCGTGGGGAACTCTTAAAGAAGTATCTCTTACCTCTCTTGCTTTTTCACCGAATATAGCTCTTAACAANCTTTCTTCCGGTGTTAATTCTGTTTCACCTTTAGGTGTTACTTTTCCTACAAGATAATCTCCAGGTGTTACTTCTGCCCCTACTCTTACAATTCCCATTTCGTCAAGATCCATTAANACTTCTTCTGCAACGTTAGGTATGTCTCGTGTTATTTCTTCTTCACCTAATTTTGTATCTCTTGCTTCAATTTCATGTTCAGCGATATGGACCGATGTTAAGACATCTTCTTTTACTAATCGTTCAGATATAACAATTGAATCTTCGAAGTTGTAACCGTCCCATGGCATATANGCTACTAAAAGATTTTTTCCAAGTGCCAATTCTCCACCTTGTGTACTTGGACCATCTGCTAAAACATCTCCCGGTTTAACTTTTATCCCAACTTTAACTAATGGCTTTTGATTAACTGATGTTGCTTGATTTGACCTTTTAAACTTCTTTACTTCGTGAGATATTTTTTTATTAGTTCCTTGCTCTTTAACAACTATTTCATCACCTGTTACAGAAGTAACTTCACCACTGATTCTTGAAATTAATGCTTCACCAGAATCTCGTGCAACATTTTCTTCCATTCCTGTCCCAACATATGGTGCTTCAGTTCTAACTAACGGTACCGCTTGTCTTTGCATATTAGAGCCCATTAAGGCACGGTTTGCATCATCATGTTCTAAGAAGGGTATTAAAGCAGTAGTAACTGAACATATTTGCTTAGGACTTACATCCATATAATCTATTTCTTTATCACTCTCAAAAGAAACCTCTCCACTATTTTGCCTACATAAAACTTTTTTATTTTTAAAAGTACCATCTTCATTTAAGGGTGCATTTGCTTGAGCAATTGTAAAATCATCTTCTTGTGCTGCTGTCAANTAAACTGCTTTGTTTGTTTTAACAACACCACCTTCAACTTTCCAGTANGGGGTTTCAATAAAACCAAACCTGTTTACCCTACCATAGGTAGCCAATGTACCAATTAAGCCAATATTTGGGCCCTCAGGTGTTTCAATTGGACACATTCTTCCATAATGAGAAGGGTGGACGTCTCTTACTTCAAAGCCAGCTCTTTCTCTAGATAAACCTCCAGGACCNAGTGCTGATAATCTTCTTCTGTGTGTAAGTCCAGCAATTGGGTTTGGTTGGTCCATAAATTGACTNAGTTGACTTGTACCAAAAAATTCTTTTAATGATGCTTGTATAGGCCTTATGTTAATAAGTGACTGAGGTGTTATAGCCTCAGGCTCTTGTGTTGTCATTCTTTCTCTAACAACTCTTTCAAGCCTACTTAATCCAACTCGAACTTGATTTTGAACTAATTCTCCTACAGTTCTAATTCTTCTATTTCCGAAGTGATCAATATCATCTAAGCGAACTGGTATTTCTCTACCAAGATTATTTTTAAAGCTTGATTCACCAGCATGAAGNGAGATTACATATTTGATTGAATCGATCATNTCTTCGATTCTTATCATTCCATCTACTTCTGTTGAGTACCCCTCAGCATCTTTTTCTCCATAATCTCTTCCGAGCTTCTGTTCCACTTTATATCTACCAACTTTTGTCAAGTCGTATCTTTTGGGGGTATAGAACATTTGCTTTACTAAATTTCTTGCAGACTCAACAGTCGCTGGTTCACCAGGTCTTAATTTTCTGTAAAGATCTATTAAAGCCTCTTCTGAGCTTGAGTCAGAATCNCGCTCTATGGTATTTTGAATTGAGGGATAATCTCCAAATAAGTCTATTGCGTCTTCTTTNGATTCAATCTTATATTTTCCCCATTTATCGGGATCAACTGCATATAAGGCTCTTAAAAATGCTGTTATATGTTGTCTTCTTTTTCTGTCTACCCTAACACCAACTGTATCTCTCTTATCAGTATCAAANTCTAGCCAAGCTCCTCTGCCTGGAATCATTTTTCCAATAAANATTTCTTTATCAGAAGTTTTATCNATTTCTTGAGAAAAATATACTCCNGGTGATCTTACNAGCTGGCTTACTATTACCCTCTCTGTTCCGTTAATTATGAAAGTCCCGGTATCGGACATAATAGGAAAGTCTCCAAGAAATACAGTTTGTTGTTTAATNTGACCTGTTTCTCTATCTAGAAACTGTGCAGTTACGTATAAAGGTCTTGAATATGTTGAGTCAGTTATTTTACATTCTTCAAGACTTTTTAATGGCTCTTCAAAAAAGTGGTTTAAAAACTCCAGTGAGAATCTTCCTGAAAAATCTTCAATTGGAGATATTTCATCCAATATATCTTTTAAACCTTCTTCAATAAACCAATTAAATGAATCTTTTTGAACAATTAATAAATCTGGAATATCTAGAACTTTGGGAATTTTTGCAAACGAAAGTCTAGAATTCTGAACAGCGGACAACTATCCTCCTCAAAAAAATAATAAGTGGTACCGAAAGATTCAGTATATTAGTANTTTTTATATAAGNAAACAAATAATATGAAAATTATTTGAGTTCTACAGTTGCGCCAGCGCCTTCAAGTGCTTCTTTAGCTTTATCAGCTTCTTCTTTTGAAACACCTGTAAGNATGTCNGATGGTGCACCATCTACAAGCTCTTTAGCTTCTTTAAGTCCTAAGCTTGTTAGGCCTCTCACTTCTTTAATTACTTGTATCTTCTGTCCACCAGCATCTGCAAGAACAACATCAAATGAGTCTTTTTCCTCATCTGATCCTCCGCCATCTCCTCCACCCGCAGGTGCAGCAGCTACAGCCATAGGAGCAGCAGCAGTTACATCAAATTTTTCCTCAAAAGCATCTAAGAATTCTTTTAATTCTAAGACAGACATTTCTTCGAAAATAGCTAGTAACTCTTCTGTTGTCATTTTTGCCATTATTCCTCCTCTTTCTTAATTTCTTCCTCAGCTTCATTAGAAACTTCAGATTGTTCACTTTCAGAACTTATTTCTCCTGTTGATTCTTTCTTTTCGATTAATGCCATAAATGCATAACCAGATTTATTCAAAACTGCTTTTAGNGTTCCTGCTAATTTAGCTACCGGAGCGTTAAAACCTCCTGCAATTTTTGCTAATAAAACATCTCTGGAATCAATAGAAGCTAAAACATTTAGTTGCTCAATTGTTAAAGGTTGTTGATCCATTAATCCGCCTTTAACTATAAAAGCTTCGTTTTCTTTGGAAAATTCTTTTAACACTTTCGCAGCTTCAACTGGGTCTGATTCAATAACAGCTACCCCTGTCGGCCCAGCAAAATATTCAAGTATATCTTTATAACCAACATTTTCTGCAGCTCTTTTTGCAAGACTCATTTTTACTACATTAAATGATGCTCCCGCATTCTTTAGATCTTTTCTTAACTGTGTTTGTTGACTTACTGTAAGGCCTCTATATTCAGCCATTACTAATGTACCTGCAGATTTAAAAATTTCTTCTAATTCTTTTACTGCTTCTACTTTATCTTCTCTTACCATAAAAAAATCCTTGCATACCAAGGACCGTACTGTTTACCTACGATAGATATTAAGGCAAGCCACTATCGGTCTTTGGTTTTAATTGTTCTTAAATAATATAGTCTTAAAAAATTTATGAGCAATAAAATTTATAAATTTATATCGATGGCNAAGGAAGGCCCCATTGTAGATGAAATATGAACTGATTTTATATAATCACCTTTCGTAGAGGAAGGTCTTGCTCTTTCTACTACAGCTATTACCTCATTTAGATTCTCTAAGAGTTGATTTGTATCAAAAGANGCTTTTCCAATAGCTAAATGNACATTACCTAATTTATCATTTTTTATTTCAACTTTACCTTTTTTAAAATCTTCTACAGCTTTAGCAACATTAGGTGTCACTGTTCCTGTTTTTGGGTTTGGCATTAGTCCTTGAGGCCCAAGAATTTTACCTAATTGACCAACTTCAGCCATCATTTCTGGTGTTGAGATAACTATATCTACATCTAACTTTTCTTCAGATGCAACTTTTGTAGCAAGCTCTTTTCCTCCAACAATATCTGCTCCTGCGCTTTCAGCTTCAGATAACTGTTCACCACCAGCAAATACAGCTATTTTTACTTCTTTTCCGGTCCCATTTGGAAGTGAGACTGTTGTCCTTATATTTTGTTCAGCATCCTCAGCATCTATACCTAGTGAAAAAACAACATCTACAGACTCATCAAATTTTGCTGTTGCATTTTCTTTACATAAATTAAGTGAATCTTCTTTTGACATTTCTGAATCAGAAATATTTTCTTTAGCTTGATTGTATCTTTTGCCGTATTTTTTCATATAACTCCTTTTGGTTCAAACGATTAAATAATCTCCCAAACTATTTATTAATTTTCTTCTACTTCACCTTCTGTAGGCGCAGTTTCTTCAGATTCTCCAGCTTCTGAAGCTGGTTCTTCTGAAGCTGTTGCTTCTTCTGAAACTCTATTTTCTGCAGCTTCATTTGAGGCTGCAACATCTATTTCTTCTCCATCAACAGTAACACCCATGGATCTAGCTGTTCCAGCGATGATTTTTACTGCTGCAGCTAAATCATTTGCATTTAGGTCTTCCATTTTTGCCTCTGCAATAGTTTCAAGTTGTGGTGTAGTAATATTTGCAACTTTTTCTTTATGAGGTTCTGGTGACCCAGAGTTTAGCCCGATAGCTTTCTTTATTAGGTATGAAGCTGGAGCAGTTTTAGTTGTATATGAAAATGAATTATCTTCATAAATTGTTATTTCGACTGGGACAATTTCACCTTGTCTACTTGAAGTATCATTATTAAATGCTTGAACAAAATCCATGATATTTACACCATATTGACCCAAAGCTGAACCAACGGGTGGAGCTGGTGTTGCTCCTCCACCAGGAATTTGTAATTTAAGTTTTGCTTTAATCTCTTTAGCCATTTTTATCCTAATTTTTTACTATATCTGTGAAACCAAGTTCAACTGGAGTTTCACGTCCAAATATATTAACTAAAACTGTGACTTTTGATTGATCTAAATTAATTTCTTCTATGATTCCATTAAAATCTGCAAAAGGTCCTGTGGTAACTCTTACTGTTTCACCTACTTCAAAATCTGGTTTGAATTTTGGAGATTCTTTTTTAACTTCTACTTCTTCATTAGATCCAAGAATTCTTTCAATTTCTCGCCTTGATAGGGACTGTGGCATTTTCCCTGAACCAACAAAACCAATCACAGAAGGTGTGTTTCTTATTTGGTACCATGTTTCGTCATCTAGATCCATTCTTACAAGGACATAACCTGGAAAAGTTTTTTTCTCAACATTAACTTTTTTTCCATTTCGTATTTCAACAACTTCATCTGTTGGAATTACTACATCATAAACTTTATCCTCTAAATGAAGATTTTTTAGTCTAGTTAATATATTCGTTCTTACTTTTTTTTCATGTCCTGATTGAGCNTTTAAAACAAACCATTCTCCCGCTAAATCATATGGGTGCTGGTTGTTTGAAACAGCTTCAATTGTTTCATTCTCTTCTTGTTCTTCTATTAATACTTCTTCAGACATTTAGTTATTCTCCAAAAGATAAAAGGTTAATCAATGTATTTTTAAAACCAAAATCCATTCCGAATATTAGTAAAGTCATAGTAATAACAGTAACAACTGTCACAATAGTGAATGTTGAGAGAGTATCTGGTGAAGGCCAGTTAACTCTTTTTAATTCTGTTCTTACCTCTANTATATAATTCGCAATTCTCTTTAATCTAGAAACTTTTTCGCCAGAATATTGACCAACATTCCTATCAGCTTTCTTTGCCAGACGCTCTTCGCGTTCTGACATTCTTCTCATCTCTCTATTCATTTCATTCATAATTACCTCTAGCAGGGGTGGTGAGATTCGAACTCACAACCTCCGGTTTTGGAGACCGGCGCTCTGCCAATTAGAGCTACACCCCTAATTCTTTACTCTTTCTCTATCTCCTTAGAAGAGCGCTTTCGTCCTAAAATTAAAATCACTAATGATACTAATCCAAGCAATGTCAATAGTATTATTTTTGTACCCTTATTTGTAGTAGTTTTTACTTTTTTATCTAAGGAATCTATTACCTTTGAAGCAAAATCTTCAGGCACTTCTACTTCTTTATTAATTTCTGTCTCAAGCTCCTCTCTAAAAGCTCTGTATCTTTTCCCAGCAATTTGACATTTTGGACAGAAAGAAACATGGTTATCTGAATCAAACTGAAAATACCTACCACTTAGATAAGTTTTAATCATCTGACTTCTTTTTTTTCTACATATATAACTATTCTTAAATTCTTCAAATAAAGATTTCATACATCTATCTCCTCTAGTATATGTCTTAATTTTTGATGTGCTCTATGTAGCCTTACCTTTGCAGCTGTAACACTTATATCTAAATATTCAGCAATCTCCTTATGAGACCTTCCTTCAATATTTTTTAGCTCAACAATAATCCTTTGCTCAATAGGAATTTGTTCAAGAGCTTTCTTTAGTACAGATGAAAGATCAGAGTTAATTGCCAAAAATTCTGGATCTTTTTTTTCATCTATAACTACTGGCTCTTGGGTGTCTTCTATATTTAATGAATAATGNTTCTTTGCTTTCTTTCTTAATGTCCAGGCAGTATTCACTGTAATTCTATAAATCCAAGTACTAAATGTTGAGTCTCCTCTAAATTTTTGAATTGCTTTCCATGCTCTGATAAATGCTTCTTGTGCTACGTCGTTAGCAAGTTCTCTGTTTCCAGTTAATTTATATGCTAAAGAAAATACTAATTCTTGATGTCTTCTTACTAATTCTTCAAATGCGTTCTTATCCCCAAGTTGAGATTTTTTAACGAGTTCAGCATTTGAAACATCATCACTGTATTCGTTTAATTTTGTGACATTACTCATCTTATGATTAAGGATATCTCGATTTTATATATAATCTACTATCTTTTTTCTCTATGTAGTGCATGTTTCCTGCACTTCGAACAGTATTTGTTAAATTCCATTCTGTCAGGAACATTGGTTTTATTTTTAGTAGTTACGTAATTTTGTGCTTTGCACTCTGTGCAAACCATTGTCAACGGTGGCCTTTTNTCTGAAGCCATTTACTTACTCTCCTTTTTTTCTACGTAGCGGCGGGCAGACTTGAACTGCCGACCTCACGATTATGAGTCGTGCGCTCTTACCAACTGAGCTACGCCGCCATGAGACNTCTATTTTATTATAGAGGACTCTGAGCCCTCTTCCGGATTTGAACCGGAGACCTCTTCCTTACCATGGAAGTGCTCTGCCAACTGAGCTAAGAGGGCAAGTGCCGGGTGATGGATTCGAACCAACGTAGGCATAGCCGGCAGATTTACAGTCTGCTCCCTTTGGCCACTCGGGCAACCCGGCAAAAAAATAGTCTTTTTAAAGTTTAGATTATATAGGATAATTCGTTAGATGAAATATTAATTGATTAGGATTAAATTGTGAATAAAAAAGTAGCAGAATTACTTAAAAGATGGCTTGATAATGGGTTAATCAATCAAGAAACTTATCAAGAGATAGTTAATTTTGAAGAAAATTCTGATCCAAACCAAAAATCTAAAGTTGCTAGAGCAATAACACTAATCGGAGGGTTGTTTCTCTTATCAGGCCTTCTAGGCACAATTCCATTATTGTGGATGAACCTTGCTTACTGGGCTCAACTAGGACTTTTAATTGCAACTACTTATTTTCTTTTCTATGCAGCTGGATATAGCGAAAACTTGGAAGATGGTAAATTATTTATTTTTAAATCTACTGAAAGAGTAAGTTCATTTTTATTCTTAATCTCAAATATTTCGTTTGGAGCAACTATAACTTTTACTTTAAATATTCTTCAAGAAACTGAGATTATCGATGTGAGTGAAGAATTATTGTATGTTATTGTTTCATTCTTTGTTCTCTTATATGCAATTTATTTATTTCAAAGAACAAAACTCATTTTCCAGCATGCTGGATTATTTTACTGTTTGTGTTTTTTCTTGGGAGCTACTGGCAATTTAATTTTTCCAAATATTGAACCATGGGCTGGAGGACTTTTTCTAATTGCTATTGGAAGCATATGGGGTATCAATACCTACTCAACATTACTCATGCCAAGTTGGCTTGGATATTTTTTATCAACTACAACTATTTCAATAGGTTCAATCATTTTTATAGAAGACTTAATTGATAATGAAATAATTAGTATTTTGATTCTTATTTTTGGTTCTATATTGTACGTTTGGGCTAGCATCCAGCTTTCAGAACAAGTTATCTTTTTTATTGGAGGATTAGGTCTTGTTATAAATCTACCAAGACTAATTACTGAAATATTACCGGATAACATATGGCCACCATTAATTCTCTTTTTAATAGGAGGTGTTCTTGTGGTCGTTGGCTTGTACCTAAACTCTATTAGAGCAAATATAAAAACGACCAAACCTTAAAGATTTATGAATAAAGTTAATTTACCATTATTTCTTTCTTTAATTATCTTTCTTGCAACAACAATCATTGTTGGCGTTTTTGGTGTTGTTCCTTTACCAGAATACGGAAACCTAACAAGCAATATGGAATTTGATGGAAAAATAATTTATAGGGTTGAGATTGAAAGCCAAAATCTTATTCCTCCGGCACCAGATATTATGGATGAATGTATTTTTTCCTTAGACTTAACTGATAATTTACTAAAAGAGGAAAAAATTATTTGTACTAGTGATCTCGAATATGACTTAGGTTACAATATCAATTTTTTTGATGCTCAATTATATGAAGAGCGAGATATCTTAATTAGATATTGGGATGAATCAACCAATACTGAAATGGGCTTAGTTGTTGAATTAAATAGCGGAGAAATATTAGATAAAATTAAAAATCCTAATTTTCCTCAAGAGTCAGACAAAATGAATGTATATGGTGAAAAGCTTATTGATCCTTGGGAGACATCAGATTATGACTCAAGAGTTATAAGTATTTATTATCAAACCAGATATGAATCAATAGAAGTATACCGTTCAAAAGCTCCAACAAATTATAGATTCGAATCACTAAAGTGGTCTCATGATGGTGATAACATAGTTGGTATAGATTCAGAGAATAATCTTCTATTGTTTTCAAAAGATAAAGAATTTGATCCTGTAATTGTTCAATTTGAAGAATTAAATTTAGAACTCCAAGATTTTGAGGAAAAAAGGATATTAAATCTTCTAGGTTGGACTAATTAAGAAAATTCTTTTTCTGGTCTAACACCAATCTCACTAATAACATGTGCTGCACTTTTATTAGCAAAGTTTGCAGACTCATCAATAGTTAAGTTTTTTTGCAATCCATATA
>PBPX01000025.1 GCA_002724835.1 Actinomycetota bacterium
TATAGGAGAGTATTGGGCAACTACCAATGAAGGAATGGCTATGAATAAAGCTGGCTTTAAAAATTCTCATGACAAAATTGACTGGGTAAAAGAAAATGACCCTAACATGTTTGCTTTGGCGGAAAGATATTTCCCAACAGAACCCTGGGATTATTGTTCTGAAGTTGAATATTAGTTAAAGGCTATTTCCACTGGGTTTCTAATTCATCAATCCATTCATCAATTAAGTTCATCGTCTCTGTATATATCTCTACAGCATGTTCTTCTGAGTCATAATGATCTCTCTTTGGGTCAACAAAAGATTTATGTATTCTATTTTTTGCATTAGGAAAAACTGGACATAGTTCGTTTGCTGAATCACAAACTGTTAAAGCATAATCAAATTCAGTAGCAATGAGGTCGTCTACTAATTTTGGATAATGACTGCTTATATCAATTCCTTTTTCTTGCATAACCCTTACAGCGTAAGGATTAACATTTGATTCAGGATGTGTTCCTGCTGAAAAAACTTCAAAATCCGGAAATCTATTCTTGATTAAGCCTTCTGCCATTTGAGAACGACATGAGTTTCCTGTACAAACAACGATTATCTTCATAGAAGTATTTTAAATCATACAGTATTCTTTAACTATGAGTTCAACAGAAAGTACCGAAAGAAAAACTACCCGGACTATAGAAAAGGTTGTTATGTCTTTTATGTACCTTTTATTTGGTGCAATGTTCTTGGGAGTAGCTCTTAGTGGTGAGACTGCCGGATTTTTTGTAGTAGTTCCTATTGCTGCATTAAGTATTGGTTTAACTAAATGGGGTATAAAGTGGCAAAACGACAGGTATGTGAGATCTGCAAAAAATGTAGATGATATTGAAATTCTTTCTGAAGAGATAAAGCAATTAAAAAAACGAATAGAAGAATTGGAGAACAAATGATTTCATTAGATCTTCTACTTAAGCACATGCAATGGGCAAATAAAGAAATTTATACAGAGGTTTCGAAACTAGACAGTGAGGTTCTAGATTATTACGTCATTGATCCTGAATGGAAAATAAAAACAATACTGCTGCATATAGCTAAAGCGTCAAATAACTATGGACAATTCATAAACGGAGTAACTGAAACTGAGCCATTGGAACTTGAAGAGCCGTCAAGCTCTGACGATATAAAAGTTTTAACTGATAAGCTTTATGAAATAGATCAAGGCCTTATTGACAATCAAGGAATTGGAGATGTTGACCTTACTATAAAGATGCGAAGTGGTGTCAAAGAACATAAATCTTNAACTATTTTCTCTCAAATGGTTTTTCATGCNGCAGAACATCGTGCACAGATAGTTGCTGCTTTAGATAGGCATAATGTTAGGTCAATTAATCTGGATGACTACGATGTGTGGAGTTATATAAGAGCTCACTAATTAGTTGTTTCTTTATTCACCCAGTCTTCATATTCAGGCAATGTATAAAGGGGATGAATTGTAGTTATTCTCGGCAATTCATAAGGGTGTTTTTCTTTAACGTTTTCAATTACTTTAGGAAATAAACTTTCACTAGTGTGTAAAGATACTTCTATCTCTTTTTCGTTCTCTATGGTTCCTTTCCATACATAAGAAGATTCAACATTCTTATATGTTGCACAGGCAATAAGTTTTTCCTCTAAAAGAAAACTTACAATTGATTCAGCATCTTCTTTCTTANTAAAAGTTGTTTCTACAATAATCATCTATAGTCTTTCCCTGTAANATCGACGGAATAATTCCATAATTTTTTTCTCTCTTCTTTATCATAAGCAATTTTATTTCCTTTATAAATTCTTGGTTTACCGTATTGGTGAATTATCCCTGGACCAAATACTTCTTTTCCTTTTATATCTAGACTTGTTGACGCTTCTAATATCGGAGCTACACCTGTTTTTATATTTGTTGCAATAAAATCAAAACCCATTGTTGTAAGNGTTCTCTTTCTTCTTTTGCGCAATCTCGATTTAGTNATTCCAGGATGAGCTACAACAACTTTTGTATGGTGGTCTTTTAGTTTTTCATCTANNTCAAANGCAAACATTGTTCTATAGAGATTTGAATAGTTGTACCAAGTCCAGGGATTGTAGTCTTTCTCTTCATGTAGTCCTTCAAGTCGGACATCTCTTGCTAAATACATTGCGATACTAGAAACCTGAACAATCCTCGAGTCTTCTCTATACTTCATCAACTCTAAGAGTTCTAAAGTTGAATAAAATGTACCTAGATAATTTGTTGCTATTGTTGATTCAAAACCTTCTTCTGTAGTTTTAAATGGAACATACATAATTCCGGCATTGTTATATAAAAGATCTATACCTTCATAATTGTTTTTGATTTCGTGAAGAAAAAATTCTATGCTTGAAAAACTTGTCATATCAAGCTTTCTGAAAAGAGCATTCGGTCCTAATTCTTTTTGAGCAGCTCTACCCTTTTCTCTACTTCTACAGGCTAAAACCACATGATAATCTCTTTCAACCAATCCTTTTGCAGCTGCAAATCCTAAGCCAGTATTTGCTCCTGTTACTATTGCAGTTTTTTTCATAATCTTTAATGATAGTTAAATCGAATATACTTAGATTATGTATTACATTATTGCAGTTGCGATTCTTATTTTGATACTACGAACATTCAATTTAATCCCTCAACTTTCTAATAAATTCTGGAGATCTGTAGATTATGCAATCGTTGGTATAGCTTTCTTAATATTCCTAACCCGTATACCTTCATTTATTTCAGGGGTTTTGTTAACAAGTATTGCTTTTTATGCTTATAAAAAAGGATTCTTTGATAAGTTTCGTTAAGGAAGAATTTCTAACAGTGCATCAACTGGCTGATTAGCCCAAGCATTAAATTCTTCTATCATTGCATCTGCTGATTTACCAAAATGCTTTTCGAAAGCAGCTTCAAAACCAAGTGCCTCTAGATCATCGTAATAATCAACTCTAAATGTTTCCTCACTAGTTTGATTGATTATATATGCTACAAACCAAGTACCAACATCATAGATNTCCCAACTTATATTTTCATAGAAACCAACTTCTCTCATGCTTCTACCATCNCTNAGATACCCNGGTANAGANTNTGCTTTCCANCTCATNCTNTCNTNAAANTATCCTTCANNTACNCCNGNNTGTTTNGANTACCAATAAGTNGCCATGTACTCAGCNCCACCTTCTGTTATCCAAGGTCTTTGNACATANTCNGCAGTNTCTATNTANTTTCTATTNCTAGTCATCCAATCCCCATCTCCATCATCAATTTCTGGCTGGGATATATGTGTAGCTTGATAAACATGNAAATATTCATGAAGTACAACTTTTTTATAATCATCTTCTTCAGGNCCTGGATATTTNGATGACATAGTTAATGCATTAAAATAATATCCTAAACTGTCTTTAATGTATCCAGAAACCGAAGAACATCCCTCATCAGGACATGTATAAAATGGGGACCACCCATCTCCTGATCCGTAAGGGTCTCCGTTTAAACAATCCCATTCCGTATTCCATGATGGATCTTTTTCCACTCTTACATCACACCATATATCGTCTAGAGCTCTTGCACCGTCCTTGCTCTTTCCAACTATCCATAATTCCAAAGGACCNTGATTNCCCCACAGTTCAATGCCTTTATTTACCCACTCAACAGTTATATCTATATGTTCCTGTGTTACATCTGGAGCAGCATAGACATCAAAATCAGAAACGACTTCACCCCAAACAATACCGTTCTCTGTTGTTGAATCAGAAGCACTTTCTGTACTTTGAGAAGGAGCGGGCTCTCCATTAAGTATCTCCATAATAAATGGATGTGCTTCTTCTACCTCATCTATGTCTCTTTTAACATCATATTTTATNTTGTATAGTTGAACTGCAGTTTTTGCTTCTGAATTCCACTCAGCTGAAACTAAGTCCATTGCTGTTAAATCTTGATTCATTACTATATTCGGATCTGCGCCGCTATCAAAAAGGAATTTTACAACTTCTGTCCAGCCAAAAAAAGTAGCACAAAATAAAGGTGTTACATCTTCATTGTTTGTAGCGTCTATATCTGCTCCGGATGAAACTAAGACAGAAACTGCTTCGGTATGACCTTGGCATGCTGCAATAATTAAAGCTGTTTCATCTCTTCTGCCACCTTTTGATTCTAAGTCTGTTCCGTAAGCAATATGTTGTTGTAAAACTTCAACGTTGCCCTTTTGAGCAGCCATCCATATTGTCATGGTTGGTTNTTTTACAGTTTCTATATTTTCTTCAGCTGCCTCAGTTTGTTGATTAGCAGAAGTTTCATTAGATTGATTAGTGTCTGAACCACTAGAACAAGAAATAAGTAAGATTGCCAATAAAATTGGTAGGTATTTTTTTATTTGTAATATCTGTTGTTTTGAATTAACCAATTTATTCCAATTACTAAAACAATACTAGCTACAAATATGGAAAAATTCGGAAAATATCCAAGTAACAGGATTGAACCAACAATCATTAAGAAAATAAATAACAATTTACCCTATCCTTCCTTAATTATTTCTTTAACTTGACTTGATAGGTTCTCTAAATTTTTGTTGTTAAAATTTAAAATCCAAAGAATTGTATACATTACACCAACAACAAAAAATAAAAGTGCGTACCCTCTTCCTGGCCCAGTTCCTACTATTGGCGATAAAATATCAACATTTCTTGGATAAAAAGTAAACTCTAAATAATCTCCTAGTGGACCTGCTATGAGCACTCCAAATGGTCTAAGCATTTGGGCAATTGTACCCCTAAGTGCAAGGGCTCTTCCTCTGATGTTTTGATCAGTAATTGCTAACCAAGCACCTGAAGAAACTGTATATTGTATTGTCCCACTAACTCCTTCGATGATACCAAATATACATAAGAGGTAAATGCTTGGTCTTAATGAACCTACAATTATTGCTAACCCACATAAAAGTCCCATTATTATGGCAACCTTCATGTCTCCTTGTATTCTGTCAGATATTCTTAAAGAAATTATTGAGCCAACAAGAAATGCCATACCAGCAACTGATTCAATAAATCCAAGTCCTGTTGCGTCTGTGAAGCTCAAAACCATGGGTGGGAGTAAAACTGCAATAAAACCGTGGAGCCCGTTACAAATACCAAGGATGAGAACTAAAGAAAGTAGTCCTTTTTGTTTCTTCAACCAGTTGTAAGCTTCGACTAAATCTAAATAAACGTTTCTAAAATTTAAATTACTCTTTGTATTAATATTTTTGCTTTTAAAAAACAGGATCGTTGAGATGCCAAAAAAACAAGTTGCAAGATCTACAATAATAACTCCTGTTAAGCCAAAGAAAGAATAAATTAAAGCACCACCAATAGGCCCAATTAACATTGAGATTGCTTCTGCACTTTCAAATAAAGCTGAAACTTTTGTGACATTTTGCTTCTTTACCACATCGCCCAAAAATGCACTCCAAGTTGTCCAATGAGCTATTTCAAATATCCCAAAAGCAAAAGCAAATGGTATTAGTAGAGTTAGAGTCAACATATCATTTAATGCAAAATATCCAATAACGCACATCAAAGCTGCGATTATTAAGTCAAAAATAATAATTAATTTTTTTCTTGGAAACCTGTCAGCAAGAACTCCCCCAAATGGTCCTGTAACTACCCCTACTACTGCAACAATAAATAATATTGATGAAAGGGCGCTAGCTTTTCCAGTTGTTTCGTAAATCCAAACTCCTATGGCAAAAAAAGACATGGCTGAACCAGTCCAAGAAACAGTTTGTCCAAACCAAAGAAGATATACTTTTTTACTCACTACAACACAATATCAAGTTATTAATTTATTAAGATTTTGAGCGAAAATTAATATCGGGTTTTATTTTGATTTTTAATTCGATCAACTTCTCTTTCAATAGAAAAGAAACCGACAGTTCTAGTCATAAATAGAAAATGGGCAAGCAATCCAACACCCCACCCAATTGCAGCGTAATAAAACCAGTTTATGGATGAAGAATTATCAAATAATAAATCGATAACTAATAGTCCGCTATTCACTAATAAATAAATTAATGCATGAACTCTAAATGCAATATTTGCTACTGCCTGTTCTCGTAAGTTATCATTATTTTCCATAAACTAATTTTAGTCTAAAACTACATAAGACACGTTGGACAAGCAACCTGCCATTGTTCGTTTAAGCTATCTTCCATAAAATACATTGCTGCAAAAGATATAACAATAAATACAGCCATTATCAGATAACTTTTTAATTTCATACCATAACACTATCAAATTATTGTAATTTTTAGTAATTTTAGAGTATGAATGACTGGGTAAAAGAAATCCCAAAAGCAGTATTACATGATCATTTAGATGGCGGTTTAAGGGTGTCCACCTTGATAGAGCTTGCAGAACTTCAAGAATATTGTCAATTGCCATCAACAGACCAAGAAGAATTAAAAGAGTGGATTAAACCAAAACCTGATAAAACATTAGCAATAAATTTAGAAGCCTGGGCACACACTATTGGCGTAATGCAAGATGAAAACTCTATTTATAGAGTCACAATGGAAGCTTTGGAAGATTTATCTGACGATGGCGTTGTCTATGCAGAATTAAGATTTGCACCATTGGTTCATTGTCAGAAAGGTTTGACACCAATAGAAGTTGTTGATTCTGTTGTTAATGGAATAAAAGATGGGATGGAAAAATATAACATTGTAAGCGGTGTAATTCTTTGTGGAATGAGACAAGAAGATAATTCTCAAGAAGTTGTTGATTTATGTATTGAACATAAAGATGTTATAGGTTTTGACCTAGCGGGACCGGAAATTGGATTTTCTGTATTGAATCATAAAGATGCTTGTCAAAAAGCTTATGAAAATAATATAAACGTAACTCTGCATGCAGATTGGGAAGTTCCAGAAGGGATACAAGAAGTTGTATTAAATTCAAAAGCTAAAAGAGTTGGTCATGGTTCTCAGATTATTAATGATATAGAAATTGATAATGAAAAAATAAAATTTAAAAATGATGCAGCTAAATATGTTTATGAAAACAAAATTGCTCTTGAACTCTGCCCTACATCAAATATTCAATGTGGTGCTTATCAATCAGTAGGTGAACATTCTTTTGGTACTCTTTATAAAAATGGATTTAACGTAACAATAAATACCGACAATAGATTAATGAGTGATATATCAATGTCAGAAGAAGTAAATAATGTTGTTGAAGCATTTAATTTAAATGAAAATGATATACGCTCCATTACAAAAAATACAATTGAAGCTGGATTTGTTAATTACGATTTAAGAAAAAAATTAATGGAATAGGAACTTTTTATGGTCTTAGCTTTAATAACCGGTGGATCTGGACATGTTGGATCCAACCTTACAAGAGAACTCATAAAACAAGGATATAACGTCCGATGTATCGACTTCGATAAAGACCATAGAGCTTTTGAGGGATTGGATGTTGAGCTAATGGAAGGTGACATAACGGATAGAGATTCATTGAATCATATATTTAATGGTGTAGATATTGTTTTTCATACAGCGGCATTAATAAATCTTGATAGAAGATACAAAGATCAGATTAGAAAAGTAAATGTAGATGGGACAAAAAATGTCTGTGAAGCTGGGTTAAATGCGGGTGTTAAAAAAATGGTTCACTTTTCTTCTGTAGATGCGTTTTATAGATTCCCTATTGATGAACCGCTTTATGAAGACAGAAAATTAATTGATGATGTTAATGCGATGCCTTATGACCTATCTAAAGCAGATGGACACAAAATAGTTGTTGATTATTGTTCAAAAGGTTTAAATGCAAGCATAATTCATCCAACATCAATTGTTGGTCCTAATGATTTTAAGCCTGGAATTCCAATGCAGGCATTGGTTGATATGGCAAACGGAAAAAGAAAATTGATGCCTAATTGGGGCTATAACTTTATTGATGTTAGAGATCTTTGTTCTACAGCTATTTCTGCTGTAGAAAATGGAAAAACTGGNCAAAATTATTTAGTTGGTGGAGAATACTGTATGTACCTCCAAATCGCAGAATATATGTCAGAACAGCTTGGAAGAAAAACGGTTTTAGGAAGTGTTCCAGATTTTGTTACATATTTTGCTCTGCCTTTTGAATATATAAAATCAATAATTAAAAAACAACCNAGAGTAATTACTCTGGACTCTATTCATACTGCTCAAACTGGAAATTATTTTATTCCAAGCTCATTAGCAAGAGAAGAGCTTGGTCATAATTCAAGACCAATAAAAGAAACCATNAACGATACTGTAGAATTTTTTGTAAATAGAGGGTTGATAAAGTAGTTATGTCAGAATANAAAGCTTGGATGCAAAATGAAGTNGGACCATTTACTAATTTAAAGATAGGGAACATGGNAATGCCCTCTCGAGGAGATAACGAGGTTCTNATNGAAACAAAAGCTGCAACATTAAACTTTGCAGACTTACTCCTTTCAAGTGGTATGTATCAATCAAACCCTCAAACACCTTTTGTTCCTGGATTTGAAGTAGCTGGAATAGTAAAAGAGTGCTCAGAGGATAGCCACCTAAAAGTTGGGGATAGGGTTGTTGGAGCTTGTACTGTTTTTAGATCAGGTAGATATGGAAGTTTTGGTGAGTTTTGTATAAGTAGTGAAAATTTAACATATAAAATACCAGATGAAATTAGTTTTGAAGCAGCAGCAGGTATTTTAATGGCGTATTTAACCTCTGATTTTGCATTACATAGGCGTGGTGAAATTAAAGAAGGCCAAAGAATATTAGTAAATGCAGCAGCAGGTGGGGTTGGTCTAGCTGCTGTTCAGCTAGCAAAACTATCAAATGCTGAAGTAATTGCTGCCGTTGGTTCTAAAGAAAAAGCAGAATTTATTAAAAAATATAATCCAGATTTAATAATCAACTATCGTGAAGAAAATTTAAGAGAAANAATTGAAGATAAATATGGNAAAAGACCAATAAATATTTTCTACGATCAAGTAGGTGGAGAGCCTTACGAAGAAGGTCTTCGTTTATTAAGTTCAGAAGGAAAAGCTTTGATTGTTGGCTTTGCAAGTGGGAATATACCGAATCAGTTATTAAGTTATTTATTGGTTAAAAACATCACAATTATGGGGGTATTCATGATTAGCTTTGAAGATGATGATTCGGCCTATTTACATTCAAGAATGGAATCATTGTTTAATTTATATTTAGATAAAAAAATTGATCCAGTATATGAAACCATCCCTTTNGAAAAAATAGTTGATTACCTTGATTTAATTGGTTCTAGAAAAACAATTGGAAGGATAGTAGCAACTATTTAGTTTCCGGAAGGATACATGCAGGAAGTTTAGAAAAGTCTTCCCAAGACATTTGAAATAATGATTCATATAATTTAACAAGATTTGGATTACGTTTTTTATAATCATTTAATATAGTTGAGGCGTCCTTTTGGTTTAGCCATTCAACATAAGAGGTGTAATTGCGACTTGCCCATATAACTTCTAGTTGGGGGTTTTTTCTAAGATTTAATACCCAATCACTTTTTTCCCCAAACCCTGCAATAACAACGGGAGCGTTATCAATCTCTCCAATTACTTCCAAAAGAGTCCTTCTTTCTTTCTGTGAAACTCTTCCAATTGTTCTAATCTGTATTAATTTTTTACCATAGAGTCTTGCGGTTGTTTTATTATAAAAAAAATAAGGAAGTTTTAAAAAAAATCTATATTTTAAATTTAAATCTTTATAACTTACCAGTTCACACCAACTATAAATCGTTTATGAAAGTGTCTTGAAAACTCTGCCTATTTACTAATTCAATTACTCCAGAATCTGTAATGGCAACTACTCCAGATTTTGGAACTCTATTGTAATTACTTGCCATCGAAAANGTATATGCACCAGTAGAGGTAGACATTAAAATATCTCCAGAGACTGTATCTTCTGGCAACATCGCATCATTTACTAACAAGTCGCCGCTTTCACAGTGTCTTCCTGATACTGCATATACAGTTTCATTATCACTCTTTCCTCCAGAGATATTAAATAATTTATGTTCACTTCCATACAATGCTGGTCTTGGGTTGTCTGACATTCCTCCATCAACAAGTATGTAGGGCTTATCTCCTCTATCAGCTTTTATAGCTCCGGCGGTATAAAGAATCACTCCGGGGTTATTAACTAATGCTCTTCCTGGCTCAATCATTATTTTGTATCCTTCTCCCCAGTGTTCTTTTATACCATCGTGTATTGATTGAGAATAAACAGTTAATTCATGGTCAACTTCTTCGCCTGCATAAGGTGAAAAGAAGCCGCCGCCCGCGTTAAAAACTGCCTCTCCTTCTACTTTTTCTAAATTACTATTCATAAATTCTGAACAAGAACTCATTGCTAATTTATAGCGTTCAGGGTCTTTAATTTGACTACCAATATGAACATGGATACCTGAAAATAATAAAGATTTTGAAGACGCTATTTGATTTAATGCTTCTTCAGCAAAGCTAATAGAAATACCAAACTGCTGATCATAACCACTTGTCAAAACCATTGGATGTGTTTCGGCTCCAACATCTAAATTGATTCTCATGATTACAGGTTGCTTCTTTTTTAACGATGAAGCTGCTTTTTCTAGCATCTCTATTTCATAGCGGTTATCTATAGAAATATGTCCACCATTATTTTGAATAAAATACTCTATCTCATCAGTCCTTTTAAATGTTCCATTAAAAACTGTATTCTCTAATGTTCCAACTGTTTCTTGAACGGTTGCCATTTCTCCTCCCGAAACAACATCTATGCCCCAACCTTTATCATCAAGTTCTTTTACAAGTGCCTTGGAAATAAATGCTTTTGCTGCATATCTAAATAAAGTATCCTTTCCAAAAGCCTCTGTGAAAGCATCAATATTNNCTTTTAAATGTTCCCAGTCATATACATAAAGCGGTGTTCCATAATTTTTAGCAACATCAACTAATGATGTTTCCCNAATGTAAGCGATTCCTTCTTTAAAAGAAAGATTTTTAGGTAGGTAATTCATTTTTTAAGTCTTCTCTTTATCCAAGCAATATCTTTTTTTTGTGCNTCTGGTCCATTTGGTGTTTCTACAATTAAATCTGTTTTCGCATTGTTAATAACATATTCAAGGTCTTCCTTTGGAATGTTTCCTTTGCCAAGGTTTTCATGTCTATCTCTACTACTTTCAAAACCATCTTTTGAATCATTAAAATGTACTAAATCAATTTTCTTTACTAGTTTTTTAAAACCTTTTACTGCATCTTTTGTTGGTATTCCTCCTGCCCATGTATGACAAGTATCTAGACAAAGGCCTACATTAAGATGGCCTATAACTTCCCAGAGTCTTTCGATTGAATCCATATAGCGAGCAACTGAATTTTTTCCACCAGCAGTATTTTCTACAAGAACTCTCATTCCTGTGTCTTCAACTTCTTTTAGTGCTTTCCCCCAGTTCTCATATCCTTCACCGATATCTCCACCTTCACCTACAGAGCCTCCGTGAACAACAACTCCTTTTGCCCCAAAGGTAGCTGCTACTTTGCAAGTGTCTTTAAGTAGTTTTCTACTAGGATGCCTAACTTTGTTATTTGGGCTTGCAAGATTTAATAAATAAGGTGCGTGAACATATATATTCCCTTTATATTCTTGAAGCATATCAACATCTTCTCTAGGTTTTGGGCTTTTCCACATCATTGGACTGGAGATAAATATCTGAAAAGTATTGCCTTTTCTATATTCTATTTCTTCAATCGCTTTTTTTGATGGTATGTGTGAACCAATATTCATGGATTTAATTATAAAGGAATTCGCTCTTAAGAAAAAAGATTATCCCATTACTTGTTCTGGTCCAACTAATATGTAAACACATGAAAGATTAAAGAAAGTTTCATTACTGTCTGAAGCTGTAACCTCAAGCAAACCATTCATTTCTTTAATTTCGACGCTTGCTCCCTGTGTGTTAGCTAGGTCTATATCTAAACAAATATTTACAACTTTTATTTCGTCCGCCCTAGCCCCTTCTACTTTCCAGGTTTTTGAAGGAATGCTTGTTTTTAAAGTCTCAACCACTGTAATTTTGTAATTTGAAGTAATTCTTTTAGCAAATATAAGGGCGCTTCCAGAACGAGGGCCAAAATTTCCAAATGCGAGAAGTTTAGTTCCATTATTCAAATCAAGAAAATCTGGATCTCCTGCGGAAACAAGATATTCTGGCTCAGACCAGGTAAACCCATCACTCCCACTTCTATATACCATGAAATTAAAGGTTGGCCATATCCATTCAATTACACCAGATGAATTACGTTTTATTGCTGGGTTTGTCGTTACGTCTTCCTCTCCCCCTCCATACATACGATCAGGTTGAGAGGTCCAAGTTATGTTGTCAGGAGAGGTGGCAACACATGCNCGACGATTAAAATCTCCAGTGGGGCTTACTAATTCTTGAGCGTGCATTAACCAAGACCCATCATTTAACTGAGTTATTGATGGATCTCCAAGGTTTCCCATGGGATTTCCTTCTTTGTCTTTACAGTCACGAGATTCAAATAAAGGTATTGCTACTTTGCTAAAATTAAAGCCATCATCTGATTCATAACGTACTAAAGTATCTCCATTAGGGGACTTTTCCCACCCCCAAGCAACAACTTTATTGTCTATAACTAAAGCCTCAATAGGTGAATCAACAGGAACCCTTACACCCTCTTCTATTGTCCATGTTCTCCCACCATCACTTGATACAGCAGAATGAATTAAGTTATCAAATCCACCGATATTAGCTTGCGGTTCATTGCCATTCTTAAAATAAACACGTAGCCTACCGTCATCCATCTCAACAATTGAAGCGTCAGCAACGTTTCCTAAACCATTTAGTTTGCTTCTAATTGATCCTAAATATGACAAATGTATTGAGCTTAGTGTTGTCTCGTTACTTCCTAATGTTTCTTGTCCTGGTGGTGACTGACCTTGTCCTGGTGGTGACTGACCTTGTCCTGGTGGTGGTCCCATGCAATTGCCTATCCTTTGTTCCTCTTCAGCAGTAGGTCTTTCGTTCTGTAGCTGCTTATAACGTTCTTCTCCAAATTCATTAATTAGACAATCGGCAAATCCTGGATCTAAAAATGGATTAATGTTTTGAGGTTGTTGACCTTGCATTTGCTCTGTTTTAGTGTCTTCTTCTCTATTTACTTGGGTATCTTCTTGTTGGCTTTGTTTTGTCTCTACTTCTTCTAATGACTCAACTATTTCTGTTGTAGCTGAGTTACCACCACACATTGTAAGAATTAATACTAAAGCCAATAAAGTAACTCTTTTTTGTTTCATATGTAAATAAGTATAAATGATGGAAACTTACGGAAGTATTAACTCAGCAGTAAATAATATATGGTCCCTAGCACCCATAATATTTGGAGCAGCAGAACCAACTACTAAATAGACTTTTTCATCAATTGGAATACCTGTCGGATCGAAATATGTGTATCCTTTTGGAGTTATCCTTTCTTCAATTAAATCCCAATCTAATCCATCTTTAGATGTTGCATAAAATAAGCTCTGAGGTATTTCTGGCATATAATGAGGAGTGTATGACATAAGAGCTTTCCAGTCTCCTTCTTCAGCTTTTATTACTTCAAAATCTACATAACCATTTTCTAGTCTATATCCAGGATCCATAACAAAATCAATTCCCTTTGTCGTTTTAGATGTAGCACTTATAAGCTTTTCGTCTGATGTTTTATCTTCTGTGTATACCCAATAAACCCTAACTAATCCATTTGGCATTAATACAGCATCTGGAACACCCCAAGCCTTCTCATCTTTATCTACTGGAAAACCGAGAGGAGTTTCATCACTGTAACTCAATCCATCTTCTGAAAAAATAGCAGTATAAATATCTTTCTGATTAGTTTTAGGATTTAATGAAACATAATAACCTCTTCTTACTCCATCTATAGTCTCTATTATTGTTAAGTCTGCCATTCTCTCGAGAGCTCCTTGTAGTTCACAATTAAGCTCATAATCGCATAACGATACAGCTATACCCTTCACTTTGATGCTGCTATAAAATAATCTAATAGTCTTATCATCAACTTTTTCCAAATGAGGACTCACACCATCTTCACCTAATGATCTAATGTTTTCAATGCTTGCAAATGAAGTGGAGTAANAGGTCTCTTGAACATTGTCTGTAGCTGCAGTAGAAGCTACTTCTTTTATTCCTATCCCTGGTGGTCCAGGAAGATTACATGACGTAAAGTAATCCATTTGCTCTTGAAGAATTTTACCTTCTTCCATTAAACTTTTTTCCATACTCTTAAGAGATTCGGTAGTTGAAATTTCTGCTATACATTGCTTTTCATTATTNGATAAAAATGAAAGTGCTCCTTGTGGAAATTCTTTAAGGACTTCGTCAATATCAGCTACCTCAGTTTTTAATTCCGGTTTTGCTTCCTCTGGTTCCGGTTTTGCTTCCTCTGGTTCTGGATTACTTGATGTATTTATTTCTTGATTTGACCCTTGGTCTTCCGAAACATCATTAAGGCTTGTATTTTCACTGCTGCATGAAATTAATAAAGAGAGNAATACTATTGTNGTTAAGGTTAATTTATTATTCATATCACTTAGAAGGTGCGAAACCTGTTAGTCTGTTCGAAAATTTAAATTCACCAACCCATAAATAATATNCATCCCAGTGAACTGATGACGCCATTTTAGTTCCTGTTCCTGNTTTTCCTGTGTCTCCCCCGAATGACATAGTGTGACTTCCACCATTTAAAGCATCTTCTANGCTACTCCACCCAATAACNCTATCTTTTCCTTGTTCAGCAATAAAAAATCCTTTTTCATTTATGCTGACACCCTGTGGAAAGTCAGAATATCCTGGGACAGGTCTAAATACTTCACCTTCAAGTTCTGTAAGTTTTATTGCATGCACTGATTGACCAGAGCTAGGAGATGGTGCGAATACAAGCCAATCATTATTCATATCCATTCTTCCAACCCCTACTGGAGACGACAATGTATATTTTGGTTCATCTGTGATTGCCGGTATTCCTTCCCAAATATATATCTTTTTTTCAGTTGTTCCTATTGCAAAGTAGCTTCCGTTGTAAGCAATTCCTTTAATAGAATTCAAACTGACAGAGCCTATTTCCGAAGTGTTTATATCGAAAGAATAATTTCCAGATTCTATTGTTGCTTCAAAGTCATTCCAGCCAAAAACTTTGTTTCTACCAGCTATAAGTAGTGCCTTGTTATTAAAAGTATTGTCCCAAGGTTGATCNTCAAACCTTCTAAAAACTATATCTGGTTTAGCCCCGCTGNTACCTGGGTGTTTTTTCCAAACANATAAAGACCTATCAAACCCAGAAGTCACTATAAACATATCTCCATCAGATTCTGGAACAGGATTTTGTATTATAAAATCATCAATTAATGGGTAATCAAGAATATTATCTGTCATTAATGACCAATCCGGTTTTTGGGTTGCTGAACTTGGTAGCGAGTCATAAACAGATACTCTATTCCCGTTATATTCAGCAATAAATAACTTTCCGTTAGCTACAGTGGCTCCACCGTCATCTCCTCCTGCCCATCTGTGTCCTTGTCCAGGAAGTGCATTTTTTGCCTTTGATTTTAAGTCTGCAGATGTTGTATAGAGATCATCCCATAGATATAAAAATTCACCACCTGCTGGTATTGAATAAATTTTTCCATTGTCTATTACGCCAGATACCCATTGCTCAACGCAAGCATCGGGATCTTTAGATGTTGTTGGCCAAGATGTGAACACATGAGTAGATCTATTTCCATTTACCCCAGAACATGGTCCTGAAGCATTCTCGTCACCAATCATGATGTAGTCACCATTTGAAAGAATTGATCTTGGTGTCCCTATTTGGTTTGATTGAAGAGTTACGTCTGGTGGTGTAGATGGTCCCGGAAAATTATTCCAAAATAAAACTGATTCTGCAACTGTAGCAGTTACTATTGTCTTTTCACCATTTGACCAAACACCCCATGGCCAAGAATCTCCCATGCTGACATAGTTTGTAACAGGTATAGCATAATCTGCAGGCTGGCCAGACACAGTAGGAAAGGTTGTCCAGACTAAAACTCTGTCGTTCTCAGAGTCAGCAACAAGCATTTTACTATCTGGGGTAATAATGACTTGACCAGGAAAGTTTAATTGATTTAAAGCTGATCCGTGATTTTGGGTTGTAAAATTCTGTTGCCCAATAACTATATCTGGGTCTGTTTTTTTATTTGGTATATTATTCCAGATTAAAATTCTGTTATTAAANCTATCTGTTACTGCAAGCTTTTCTCCATTTGATGAAACTGATACAGGATGATTAAGTTTGTTTTTTCCTCCTGAATTATTGAATCCATATCCAGACAATATAATATCTGCTGATTCATTTAGGCCAAAACTAGTATTCGAGTTACTTGTAGCTATAGAATATGAGGGATCATACTCATATACATTTAAAGAGTACCAATCATCAAATACTTCTGGCGAACCGCCTTGTTCGGCTGCTGTGTTTTCTGAGCCTGAATTATCTCCTCCAGAAGATCCACCTGCTTCTTGTGTTGATCCTTGTGGTTCTTCTTTGCATTGGATAACAATCCCAGCTTCAAATTCGTCAGGTTCAAGATCGTCTACTACTTTTTTATAAATGTCTGTACCAAAATAATTTGAAATACAATCTAATACTTCTTGGTTGGCATTTTGAATTATCCCAATTGCTTTTTCTATAGTTTGTTCAGCTGACTCCTGTGGTCCCTGTCCTTGTGGTCCCTGTCCTTGTGGTCCCTGTCCTTGTGGTCCCTGTCCTTGTGCTCCCATGCATCTTGCTATCCTTTGCTCTTCTTCTGAAGTCGGTCTTTCATTTTGTAATTGCTGAAATCGCTCCTCACCAAATTCATCTTTTAAACAATCAGAATACTCTGGATTCAAAAAAGGATTTTTATTATTTTGAGGTTGNACTCCTTGTTCTGCTTGAGTTTCATTTTCAACTGGAGTTTTATCTAATGTAGTAGTAGATGTATCTGTACTAACTGAAGATCCTGCTACTTCTGGTGTGGAGTTACCACCACAATAGACCATTAGTAAACAAAGAATTATTGAAATGGTCTTATTTTTATACATATATATAAGATTATAAAAAGATTCTTTAAAAGATACTCTATAAAATAGTAATTAGGACTTCCTTTCGTGCCTTGAACCACTGAAACAAGGTGTGATAAAACAAAAATTACAGCCACTAGGGAGTCTTCTTGTAATATTTAAGACAGAAAAGCAAAAATCCCGATTGATCTTGCGACCCTTCGGGATTTTCTATACTATTTCATTTTCGGTCTTGCGACTTCTTTTTCTATAGTGTNTATATAATNTACCCCTCAAATGATTATTAAGCAAGAAAAATTAGATACTTTTTTTCGCGAACTTTTAATGTAAAANCCTAATTTAAATNGATTTTTACATCAGCTCTTGGATGTGGGATTGGAGANGGNTTAATTTCTAGNTCTTCTTTTGATTCTAGGCTCTNAAAGTTTGTAGCTAATTTGTAAACAACATTNTTAAAAATNTANCTNGCAAAAAATTTGCCTAAACAAGTATGGGCACCTCCAGAGAAAGGAAAATAAGCTTCATTTTGGTAATCTGGATCTAAAAATCTCTGCGGTGAGAATTTTTCTGGTTCATCCCAATATCGTTCATCATTATGTAGGACTAGAGGGCCTACGGCTACATATGTTCCAGCTTCTAATTCATATCCATCAATCTCAGTATCTCTCACAACATATCTTGGTGAGAATGGTACGGGAGGA
>PBPX01000026.1 GCA_002724835.1 Actinomycetota bacterium
TTCCATTATGTTTTAATTTAATATATTAATGTTTAAAAGCAACCAAGAAAATTCAAGATAATTCAGCTAAATAAGGAAGCTCTCTGTATTTACCCATATAGTCAAGCCCATAGCCAACTACAAATTCTGAGCCAATTTCAAAACCTTTATACTTTATTTTTACCGGAATTTTTTTCTCTACAGATTTTACAAACATGCACATAATTTCAATGCTCTCAGGGTTTCGAGATTCTAAAATATCAATTAATGATGAGAGGGTTAGGCCTGTATCAAATATGTCCTCCACAATTAAAATGTTTTTACCACTAATGTCAATATCTAAATCTTTTTCAATTTTTATTTGGCCTGTTGACTCAGAGCCTTCATAAGAGGAAATGCTCATAAATTCAAAAGACACATCAATATTCAAATTTTTAGCCAAATCACTAATTGCAATGAAAGCACCTTTTAATACTCCCAAAATAATTAAATTTTTTCCCTTATAGTCAGTGTTAATTTCACTTGCTAATTTAATTATTCTTTCTTGTATTTGTTCTTCGCTTAAGATTTTCTTAGTAATCTTCAATTGAGCTCTTTTCTATTGAAGCAGTAATTATATTTGATTTTCCAGATTTTTCATAGTCAATTAGAGAGTCTGACTTTCTAATACCAGGGACCCAGTACACTTCATCGCCAATAGAAACTACCGGCCATACTTCTTTTAAAACATTCTTGATACCATAATTTCTAAAAATCTCTGAAACCTTAATGGTATTTCCATTAACTTTTATTTTGTCACCATTCTTAAGAGGGGCAATATTGATATTTTCTTTTTTAGGAAGAGAAGCTGTCCAATTATTATTTGCTTTTATTTTCTCTAATGAAGAAAACTTAAATAGTCCTAAATCTTGATCTTTGCTTTCATACTGTTCTTGCCAGATTTTTTTATTTATAAAAATCAATAAGGCGTTGGATACACCACAGCTCCAATTATTATCAAAGTCAACTTTTTTTTCATCATTGATCGATGTTGTTACTTTTTGAATATCTTTTTTTTGCAAACTCGGAATACCTAGTGTTTTTGAAAGTAACGAAAGATACATATTGCTTTTTATATTTTTTTCTTTTATTAGAGTTACAGGTATTTCTATATACCCTTTTGCGGTTTTAATATATTTAAATTCTATTTCTGTTGTTTCAAAAATTGATTCTATTTCTGTTATTAAACTACTAATTTTTTCCTCAATATCTCCTGGAAATTTTTCATCTACTTTTGGAATTAGCTCATTCCTTATCCANTTTCTAATAATTTTGTTATCAAAGTTAGTCACATCATCTAAATATTCAATGTTGTTTTCTTTTGCATAATTAATNAGNNTATCTTTTGANATCCCTANNAATGGTCTTTTAAGTCTTNGNGTCATNTTAGGAATTGATTTCAAACCNCTAACCCTCGTNCCTCTTAGTAGNTTAATAAAAAATGTTTCTACTTTGTCCGAAAGAGTATGNCCTGTTANAAGTATCTCNTTNTCNTCCAGTTCGTNATATAAGATTTCATATCTGGCATCCCTCATTTTTGTCTCAGATGAGTTTTCTTCAAGATTAGAATCTAATGCCTTGTGATTTATTTTTAAATTATTAGCAATTTTATTAGCTACTTCTTCTAACTCCTTTGAATGTTTTTGATTGTGTCTAACAAAAATAGATCTCAAATTAGATGTTTGTTTAGCTACAACTGTAGCCAATACTGCACTATCAACACCCCCACTTAAAGCTACAACGTAGTTCTTTGATGTATCAAGATTTTTTATAATATCTTTCTCAATTTTATTTGTCATCTATAAACAGGATAGTTTTATTTTTCTATGACCTTATATCTTTTTCGTGTGACTTGTCGAAAATATTGAATAACATTTCCAATAATAACTAGTACAGCTATAGCTACAGAGGTAGGAATAAGAAATCTGTACGTCCAAGCTGAATCCTCTTCTGTTTCAATCTCTTCTTCTATAACAATTGCGGGAACTGGATCATCCTCATAAAAAGTTTGTTGTTGGCCATCAAAAGTAAAAGTAGAAGAATATGCTGAATTATTTAATCCAACTATTACTAACACAGTTAAAAAAACAAGAAATCTTTTCACATTTAAAGAGTACTAAAAGATTGAAAAAATATGTCGCTATTGTTAATTTATTTTTAAAAAATTAAAGATAGGTTGCAATCTGGTCAAAGAATATATCAGGCTCTAGTAAAAATGCATCGTGTCCTTTNTCTGAATGAAGTAAGGAATAATTAACGCAAACATCGTTTAGCTCAAGAACATCGACTAATTCTATCTGCTCTTCAGGGTAGAAACAAACATCNGAATCAACGCTTAAAACCAATACTTCTTTTCCACTAAGTTTTTTTATATCTTTTTCATCTATTTTAAACTTTTGCCATGCATTAATTATCGTACGGTAAGATTCAGCGGTAAATCTTTCAATAAACTTTTCACCTTGGTGCATCATATAAGACTCTTGAGGAGTTTTGAGAAAATATCCCATTTCATTATCTATATATTTTGATTCAGCTTTTGCTCTTTCCGAAAGGAGATCTAAAGAAATATATGTCTTATGAGCCACCATTCTTGCCAAAGATAGATATTCCTCTTGACGACTCTTAGAGTCTTTAGCTAAATCCAATATATATGCTTGCTCTAAGTTATGTAATAACTGGATAGTTGATACTTTATGACTACTAGATATTGAGATTATTTTATCTACATATTCTGGATAGTTTATTGCAAATTCTAGTGCCATTAGGCCACCAATTGAAGCTCCCGCTACAGCATGTAAAGATTTTACACCCAACATATCACAAACTAACTTTTGACTATTTTCAATATCCTTAAATGTAATTTGAGGAAAGCTGTCTCCATAAATATTATTTGTAATCTTGTTTATTGAATTTGGACCAGTTGAGCCATAACAACCTCCAAGGTAATTGACACAAATAACAAAATATTTATCGGTGTCAANCATCTTGCNTGACCCTACAAACTCATCCCACCAACCAATTTCTAGCTCATCATTCCAAGGAAGGTTTTTATCNTCAAATCTTTCATATTTGCCAGATAATAAATGGCTTCCTGTTAATGCGTGNAAAACTAGTATNGCATTATCCNTAGAATCTGNNAGTTTTCCGTAAGTNGTATANGCAAGCTCTACATCTTNAAGNANGTCTCCNCATTCAAGNTCTAATTTNGGTACTAAATAATTTTGTATATTTTTATTTAGTACTGTCAAGAGCTTGCGAAAGGTCGTCGACAATATCTTCGATGTCCTCTATTCCTATTGACAATCTAATTAACTCAGGAGGCGACCCTGCAGCAACTAAGGCTTCATCATCAAGTTGTGAATGAGTAGTAGTTGCAGGATGAATAGCTAGAGATCTAGTATCACCAACGTTTGCAACATGCCTAAACATCTTAAGATTATCAATAAACTTTTGTCCAGCATCTTTGCCGCCTTTAATACCAAAAACGACCATTGTTCCACCTGTGCCTTTCAAGTATTTTTCTGAAAGTTCATAAGCTGGGTCATCTTTTAGACCAGGAAAGCGAACCCACTCGACTAAATCATGGTCTGAAAGATATTCAGCAGCTTTTTTTGCATTTTCACAATGTCTTTCCATCCTTAAGCCTAAGGTCTCTAGCCCACTCATTACCTCGAATGCAGTTTCTGGTGACATATTTGCACCAAGATTTCTTAAAGGAACTGTTCTTAATCTAAGAGAATAAGCAACACCACTCAAATCTCCGAGATCATGTCCCCAACGCATGCCTCCATAGCTAGTATCTGGCGTGTCATAAAGAGGAAAATTACCATTTCCCCATTCAAAGCCACCCTTTTCAATAACTGCTCCCGCAATTACTCTCCCATGCCCCGACATCCATTTTGTTAATGAGTGAACAACTATATCTGCTCCAAAATCTAGTGATTTTTGAATAGCAGGTGTTGTAAATGTTGCATCAACGATTAACGGTATTCCTTTTGAATGTGCAACTTTAGATAGGCCTTCTATGTCTGCAACAACTAACCCTGGATTTGTAATTGTCTCAACATATATTGCTCTTGTATTTTTGTCTATACTTTTCTCAACTAAATCAAGATCCGTTGTATCAACTTTTTTAGATGTTATTCCAAATTCTGGAAGTATGTTAGTAAACATTGTAAATGTTCCACCATAAAGCTGCGTATCGGTAATAAAATTATCACCTTGGCTCATTATGTTTATTAAAGAATACATTACTGAAGATGTTCCAGAGGATAAGGCAACACACATTGCACCATCCTCTAGTTCAGTCAGTCTATTTTCAAGCGATCCCACTGTTGGGTTTGTTAATCTTGAATATATATTGCCAAACTCTTGAAGAGCAAAAAGACTTGCAGCGTGCTCCGTATTGTTAAATTGGTATGCAGTTGTTTTATATATTGGAGGTGTAATAGAACCTTGACTATCAGCACCCGAATCATATCCTGCATGTATAAGTTTTGAATTAAATTTCATATATTCTCCTTTTTTGGAGAAGATTCTGACTATTTAGTTGCATTTCTGCCACATCTTCAAGCACCTTGGATAGTCATCCAGGTTGCTGAGGTCTTAACCTTCTCTTTATGTATATTTAAATTATATCAAATGTGAAAATAGATTCTACAAATTTTCTATTTTTTCCCAATTTCTGTCATTATGGCCAAAGTGTGAAAACAAAGTATCCTCTTTGTAGTCAACGTCAAGAAGATTAAGCCTTTCAATTATTGCCCCAGGCTTCATGTCAAACTTGCTTATGAAATCATCTAACACTTTGTTTTCTGATTTTTCAGTACCAAAAGTTTCAACAGTTAATTCGTATGGATCAGCTTTGCCTATTGCATAAGAAACTCTAACTAGACACTCTTCTGCTAAGCCGTGAGATACTATGTTCTTTGCTAAGTGTCTAGCTGCATAAGCAGCAGATCTATCAACTTTGCTTGGGTCTTTCCCAGAAAACGCACCTCCTCCAACCGGAACAGATGGCCCATAAGCATCAACAACAATCTTTCTTCCAGTAAGCCCTGTATCTCCAGCTGGACCTCCTTTGACAAACGATCCTGAAGGATTTAAATCAAGAGTGTACTCTTCGCTTATATATTCCCCTACAAGTTCAAATACTCTTGAATGTAAATCATCAATATCAATTTCGCTTTGGTGTTGGGTAGATACAACAACTTTTGTTTTATCTCCTCCTGTGGTAACTTGCACTTTTGAATCTAAATCTAACATTTCATCAGAATGCTGTATATCCCACAAAGCCTGTTGAATGTTGCGAGACTTATCAAAAGTTGGCGGCATAAGAGATTCTGTTTCATTTATA
>PBPX01000027.1 GCA_002724835.1 Actinomycetota bacterium
TAGACAGTCTTATTCCAGAAAATAGAAACCATCCATACGATATGAATGATGTGATAAATAATATTGTAGATGATGGAGAACAGTATCCAGTTCAATCTAACTATGCCTTAAATATTATTACTAGCTTTTCCAGAATAAGTGGAAATACTGTTGGAATAATTGCAAACCAACCTTTAGATTTTGCAGGAGTTTTAGATATTAAAGCTTCAGAAAAAGCAGCTCGATTTGTTAGATTTTGTGATGCATTTAATATACCTCTTCTAACTTTGGTTGACGTACCTGGATTTTTGCCAGGTGTAGAACAGGAACATAGCGGAATAATAAGAAGTGGTGCTAAATTACTTTATGCTTATGCTGAATCAACCGTTCCTAGAGTTTGTGTTGTTGTAAGGAAAGCATATGGTGGTGCATATATTGTTATGGATTCCATGGGTCTTGGTGCTGATAAATTATTTGCATGGCCAAGTGCTGAAATTGCCGTGATGGGAGCTGAAGGTGCTGTTGATATTGTTAAAAGAAGAGATCTTGAAAATGCTGAAAATAAAGAAGAGCTTAAATCAAAATTAGTAGATGAATATAATGATAAATTCAGTAACCCTGATATAGCTGCAAAACTTGGATTAGTAGACAAAATAATAAAACCAAGCGATACTAGAAAAATAGTAGTAGAAGCATTTAAGGAACTGTCAAATAAAACAAACTTAGGAGATAAACATGGAAACATTCCCCTCTAAAAATATAGCTATTACTTGGGTTGAGAAAGGTTCTCTTGCTAGGAATCTTTTCTTATCATTTGGTTTTGCCATATTAACAGCGTTAAGTGCTCAGATTAGAATAGAGCTCCCTTTTACACCTGTTCCCGTGACAGCTCAAACATTTGTAGTAATACTTGCCGGATTAATACTTGGAAGCACTTTTGGATCTTTAAGTATGTTAATGTACCTTTTTACCGGATTGGCAGGATTGCCATTCTTCTCAGGTAGTGTTGCTGGATTGGCGATATTAAGAAGCCCAACAATAGGATATATTATTGGTTTCTTTCTTGCAGCCCAAATAATAGGAAGACTATCTCATAACCCTATTCTTGCAATTGCTTTAGGAACAATGACTATTTATATGACTGGAGTAGTTGGACTTATGATGATTTTAAATATTTCAATTGTTGATGCATTTAGTATCGGCGTTATTCCTTTCATGATAGGAGATATGATTAAGGCTGCTTTAGCGGTATTAATTGCTTATCAAATTAGATAAATATCATGACAAAAAAAGAGTCCTAATTGCAAACCGTGGTGAAATAGCCTTAAGAATTATACGTTCTGTAAAAGAACTCGACATGGAAGCCATAGCCGTATATTCAGATATTGATTCTGACTCCCTCCATGTTAAAAGGGCTGATGATGCTTATTACCTAGGAGGATCTCTTCCATCAGAAAGCTATAGAAATATAAAAACTTTAATGAAAGCTATCACAGATACAAATGCTGATATGGTTCATCCTGGGTATGGATTTCTGGCTGAGAATGCTGACTTTGCTAAGGCCGTTCAAAAAAAAGGTGTAGTTTGGATTGGGCCAAACCCTGAAACAATTAAATCAATGGGAGATAAAATTGAATCAAGAAAACTTATATCAAAAGCTGGATTAAATCCCGTACCTGGTCAACTCAAACCATCAAGAACTAAAAGAGAAGCAACTAAAGATGCTGCTGATTTTGGTTATCCAGTTGCCCTAAAAGCTGCTCATGGGGGTGGAGGAAAAGGATTAAGAATAGTAAATAATGAAAAAGAGCTGTTGGAAAACTTTGAAATAGTTAAAAGAGAAAGTGAAGCATATTTTGGTTCTTCACAAATATATGTAGAAAAATTTATAAAACCAGCACGACATGTTGAAACACAGATATTGAGTGATAAATATGGTAATCATATTTATCTAGGAGAAAGAGATTGCTCATTACAGAGAAGAAATCAAAAACTTATTGAGGAGAGTCCTCCTGTATGGTTGTCAGATTATGGAAGAGAACAGTTAGAAAAAGCAACAATGAGAATTGCTGAAATATCTAATTACGTAAATGCAGGAACAATAGAGTTCTTGGCCGATACAGATGAAAATTTTTATTTTCTCGAAATGAATACAAGATTACAAGTAGAACACACCGTTACAGAGATGAGATATGGTATTGATATTGTAAAGGAGCAAATAAAAATTGCTCTTGGAAATTCATTAGAAGGTTTTGAAACTGAGGCTAGAGGACATAGTATTGAGTTTAGAATTAATGCTGAAGACCCACATAATGATTTCTTACCAACTCCTGGAACAATAACAGAATACAGAGAACCAATGGGGAACGGTGTTCGTGTTGATGGATGGGTTAAAACAGGTTCATCTATATCTCATTTTTACGACAACTTAATTGCTAAGTTAGTAGTTTGGGGAGTTTCAAGAGAGGAAGCCATTTCTAAAGGTAAGCGTTGTCTTGATGAGTATATTATTGTCGGCGTACCGACAACTGCTTCTGTACTTTCAGAGGTTTTATCAACAAAAGAATTTAGAGAAAGCAAAATACACGTTAAGTTCCTTGAGGAAAATTTTCAAATAAAAGAAATAGAAGAAGAGGAAGTAGTCACAGATAGACCTCAAAAAGTAAATATAACACTCGATGATTCAGCAAATCCTAGTTTGGCTCCTCAAAGACCAAAGAAAATTGGAATGGATTTAACTGGAAACATAAAAAATCCAGGAATAATTACTGCTGATATGCAGGGAACTATTGTTGATACGATGACAAAGATTGGTAAAAAAGTAAAAAAAGGTGACTCTCTATTTGTTTTAGAAGCAATGAAAATGGAAAAAGTAATAACCGCACCAATTCCTGGCGTAATAGTGGAATTTAATATAAAAAAAGGACAGGCCGTTAACAAAGGTGATGTTCTTGTTGAGATATCAATATAATGTCAAACATACATGGTATTGGCGTTGACCAAGTTAACTTAAATAGAATTAGAAAAATATTGGATAAATCTAAATCAAAATTTGAGGCTCGTTGCTTTACAAACCATGAAATAGAATATGCTAATAAATTTAATGATCCAGCTAAAAGACTGGGTGCAAGGTTTGCTGCAAAAGAAGCTGTGATGAAGTCCCTTGGTAAAGGTTGGAGAGATTTGAAGTGGAAAGAAATTGAAATAACTGGTGGTGGAAAACCTACAGTTAACTTATATGGAAATGCATCTCAATTAGCTGAAACAAATAAGGTTGGAACAATTCATGTTTCTCTTAGCCATGAAAAAGAAACTGCAATAGCGTTTGTTATTTCTGAGGTAGCATAATGAATTGGATTGGTATGTTCCCAGGTCAAGGGTCTCAAGAAATAGGCATGGGAAAAGAGTTGCTAAAAACACATGGGGATTTATTAATAGATACTTTCAATGAGTCACTTGGGTGGTCTATAGATGAGATAATTAACTCTAAAGACTCGGAGGAAATTAAGAAAACAAATATTGCTCAACCATATATATTTGCAATTTCTTACTGTTACGGTTTAGAAGCAATAAAGAAAATGGGAGAACCTTCAGCTTTAATTGGTCACTCATTAGGTGAATATACTGCTTTGGCTTTAAGCGGATATTTTACTTACTCGGAAGCATTAAAGGTTATTGCTATAAGAGGAGAAGAAATGCAAAAAGCTGTTGAAGATTCAAATACTGGAATGGCTGCAGTACTAACAAGTGATCTGGGGAAGACGTTAGAGGAAATTAATAATCTTAATTCTCAAGATATAGAAATTTGGATTTCAAACTACAATGATGCTTCTCAAATTGTAGTAAGTGGTAATAATGAGGATTTAGAATATATAAAACTAAATCCAAAATCAATTAGCTCAAAAAGAATCGTGCCTTTAGAAGTCGCCGGAGCTTTCCATAGTAGAGTTGTCTCACCAGCAAAAAAAGAAGTTGAAAAAACATTAGATGAAATAGATATAAAAGAAGGAAATATTCCTGTATATATGAATTTTAATGGAAAAATAACCAGCAAAGAAACATTGAAAGATTCATTAATTAATCAAATAGATAGTTCAGTTATGTTTTATGATCAAATTCTTAACATTGAAAATGAATTAAAACCTGATTTATGGTGTCATATTGGACCAGGCAATGTAACTGCTGGAATGGTGAGAAAGTCTATATCTAGTAAAGAAATTAAGACAATTAATTCTTTAGAGTCTTTAGCTAGTTAGGAGAATTTTGAAATCTACGATTACCGGTTGGGGTAAATGTGTGCCTGATAATGTTGTTACAAATGATGATCTTGCTACCTTTGTAGACACTTCAGATGAATGGATTCAACAAAGAACTGGCGTAAAAGAAAGAAGATTTTGCCATGTAAATAACTCAGATATGGCAACTGTTGCAGGGCTTAGAGCTGTGGCATGTGCAGGATTAAAACCTGAAGATATTGATGTTGTAATTCTTGCAACGTGTACACCAGATAGTATTGTTCCATCAGCTGCAGCCCACGTTCAACAAAAAATGGAGTGTGTGAATGCTACAGCTTATGATGTAAATGCTGCTTGTGCTGGTTTTCTTTATGCTTTAGAACAAGCAAAGGCATTTGTTGAAAGTGGATTGTATAAAAATGCAGTAGTAATTGGCTCAGAGCATATTACTTGGCTACTTAATTGGTCTGATCGAAATACTGCAGTCTTGTTTGGAGATGCTGCAGGAGCAGTAGTTGTTGAAGAAAGTAAAAATGAAGAAGATGGTGAAATCTATTCTTTTTCAAATGGTATGAGTTCAGATAAATTAGATATTTTAGAAATACCTAATTTTGGTTCAGCTATGAACAGATTCACTCCAAATGCTGCCGCAGATGTAGTTTGGACTTTTGAAGGACAAGAGATTTTTAAAAGTGGCATAAGAGCGATGGCAAAATCTTCTGAAGAAGCAATAGAAAAATCTGGATTAAAAAAAGAAGATATCGATATCCTTATTCCCCATCAAGCAAACGTAAGAATAATAGAAGGATTGGAAAGAACTTTAAAGCTTCCAAATGCAACTACTTTAAAATATGGATATAAGTATGGAAATACTTCTGCTGCATCTATCCCTACAGCCTTTGTTGATGCAATTGAAGATGGAACAATTAAAGGTAATGACACCCTTGTTATAACAGCAGTAGGAGCCGGATTAACCTGGGGTGGGGCAGCTTTGAGATTAGGAAATAGAATTACTCCTTTAGGTGAGACTGATGTAGACCTTCCACCATATGAAGGAACTGGAATAGATGTTATTAGAGAATCAATTAACTATTTTGTTCCTGATAAAGCAGAATAAAAATGAAAACTGCATTAATTACTGGCGGATCAAGAGGAATAGGTAAAGCTATAGCAATAGAGCTAGGGAAATCCTTTAATGTTGTTGTTGGTTACTCCTCATCAAAAGAAGCTGGTGAAGAAGTTGTAGAAGAAATAATGAAATCAAATGGTACTGCAACTGCTGTCGAGATTAACGTAACAAGTACTGAATCAGTAGAAAATGCTTTTGTTGCAATTGAAAAAGAATATGGTGGAATAGATGTACTTGTAAATAATGCTGGAATTGCTAAAGATAATATACTTCCAAGGTTGAAGGAAGATGAATGGGATGAAGTCATTAATACTAACTTAACTGGATCATTTAGAACTTCGCAAAGAGCTATCAAGCATATGATGAAAAGCAAATGGGGAAGAATTATTTACATCTCTTCTATTGTTGGTTTAGCTGGAAACCAAGGACAAACTAACTATGCTGCATCAAAAGCTGGCTTAGTCGGTTTAAGTAAATCAATTGCTAAAGAAATGGGATCTAGAAACATTACTTCAAATGTTATAGCACCTGGATATATCGATACTGATATGACATCTTTTCTTACTGATGAGCAAAAGGACAATATTTTAGAAAAATTATCCATCAAACGCATAGGAAAACCTGAAGATATAGCAAATATAGTATCTTTTTTGGCTTCAGAAGAGTCAGAGTATATAACAGGACAAGTAATCTCTGTTGATGGAGGAATTACTACTTAATATAGGGAGTTTTTATGGAAGTTAATGAAGTTTTTGAGAAGGTAAAAAATCTATTTGTTGAAGAACTTGGTATTGATGCTGAGAAAGTCACAATGGAAGCAAAGCTTGAAGAAGATTTAGAAATAGACTCTCTTGGTATAGTTGAGGTAGTAATGGCCTTTGAAGACGAGTTTAGTATAGAAATTGATGATGAAGAGCTCACTGATGTGGGGACTGTCGGGCAAGCTGTTAATTTACTTCATTCAAAATTGTAATTAAATCATGTCTAAAAGACGTGTTGTTATCACTGGCCTAGGAACTATTAATCCCCTAGGAAATAACGTACCTGATACTTGGGATAGTTTAATCAATGGTGTATCTGGAATAGATACTATAACTTCTTTTGATACAACCAACCTACCGGTAACTTTTGCTGGAGAAGTAAAAAACTTTGATGCAAATGAATACATGGGCAAACAACATGCACGAAAACTTGATAGATCAGGCCACTTATCTATTTATGCAACAGAGGAAGCATTAAAAGACGCTGGGCTAGATAATCAAGAAAGGCTTGGGCCCAACGTAGGGATTGTATTTGGAACAGGTATTGGAGGAATAGGAGCTACAGAGGATGCTGTTAGAACTTTTGACGAAAGAGGTCCATCAAGAGTCAATCCTTTAGCCATTACACAATTAATGCCAAACTCGAGTACTGGTCAGGTTGCTATTAAATTTGGAATAGAAGGTCCTTCGGTAACAATTACTACTGCATGTGCAGCTTCTGCAAATGCAGTGGGAGAAGCAAAAAATATGATTGAGAATGGAATAGTAGATATTGTTGTTACTGGTGGAACTGAATCAGGTACAACACCAATGACTATCGCTGCATTTGCTCAAATAAGAGCTCTTTCAACTCAAAATGATAACCCTAAAGGAGCTTGTAAACCATTTGATAAAAATCGNGANGGNTTTGTNATGGGAGANGGNTCTACAGTTCTTATATTAGAAAGTGAAGAATCNGCNAAAAGTAGAGNTGCAGNAATTTATGCTTATATNGATGGNTATGGNTCAACAACAGATGCATATCATATTACNGCTCCAGCTGAAGGAGGCGCAGGNGCNGTAAAAGCAATGGAANAAGCCATNAAAGATGCTGGTATTACTCCTTCAGATATTGACTATATAAATGCTCATGGAACTTCTACACCAGCNAATGATAAAAATGAGACTGAAGCNATTAAAACAGTTCTNGGTGAAAAAGCTTCTGAAGTAGNGATTTCATCAACCAAGTCTATGACTGGACACTTGCTTGGAGGAGGCGGTGCNTTTGAATCAATGGCTTCAATATTGTCAATAAAGCATAGTAAAGTTCCTCCAACAATTAACTTAAATGATCCTGATGAGGAATGTGATTTAAACTATACACCAAATGATGCTGTTGACTTAGAAATCAATACTGCGATGTCTAACTCTTTTGGGTTTGGTGGACATAATGCAGTTTTGGTTTTCAAAAAACAATAANTAATCTTCTATCATCGATCCACCAATAGCGTGTGCACCGCCATCAGCGTGTATTATTTCTCCTGTTACTACTTCAGATAAATCAGATAGCAAGAAATTAACTACCTTTGCTACTGGTTCTGCATTTTTTGTATCCCATCCTAACGGAGCTTTTTCATCCCATTCCCCTTCCATAGAAGAGAATCCAGGAATATTTTTTGCAGCTGTTGTAGCTAATGGACCAGAAGCTACTGCATTAACCCTTATCCCATCTTTACCAAGATAGTATGCAAGATAACGCACAATAGATTGTAAACCTGACTTGGCTACCCCCTGCCAGTCATAACCTGGCCATGCTTGTGAGTTGTCAAAATCTAAAGCAACAATAGAAGCTGGGTTATTCATAATAGGTTGGAACCCTTTTGCTAAAGTTTTGAGAGAAAAAGCTGAAACCTCAAAAGAAGCTAGAGCATCTTCTANTTCNGTATTCATAAAGTTACCACCCATAGCTTCTGTAGGAGAAAAAGCAATAGCATGAAGTATTCCATCAATANTGCCGTGATTTTCCTTAATAGCTTTAACGGCCTCTTCTACTTGTTTAGGATCTTGAATATCCATTTCATAAACTTTGATATCTTCTGAAAGTCTTTTTAATGCACGTTCAGTAATTCTTAATCCCTTACCAAAACCTGTGGCTATTACTTCTGCCCCATTTTCTATTGCTATTTTTGCAGATGNATAAGCAATNCTTTTATCAGTGAGTATTCCTGTAATAAGTAGTTTTTTATCTTTTAAAATCATTTTTTCCTATAACTATTTGACCATATAAATAGTTAGTAGGTATCACTAAAAAAATATCTTTTATTCGTTTTCGGTTGTGTATCCGCCTGAAGCTTCTTCTTTTTTGATTTGTGATCCTGTTACAACAGCTAAAGCTATTTCAGCTAAACCAAAAACTAAAAAACCATTAAATTCAGTGAATACTGCAAAAGCTATTAAACCGAGCCCTCCACTGTATCTAATTATGTTTAATTGTTTTGCATTTTCAGCATTGCCTCCTAGTAGAAAGAATGCCATTGCAGCAAAATAAAGAGGAAGAGCAGTAGATCTNACAATCATTACTTGGTTTTCTGCTAAAGCTGCAGAAAAATCTAATAAGTAAAGACGATAAACAACCTCTGGCATGATAAATGTGAGCAAAACCAATCCTAAATATAGCATTGGATCAAGCCTGTTTATTAATTTGTAATTCATAAATGCAATTATATCTGATTAATTGTCTTCACTTAATGAATCTAGAAGTTTTTTTTGTAACTCTTTAACTANTTCAACTAATGAAGCTTGTTTATGAATTTCTCTCATATAATCTACAACCGGGGTTGCGTTAAGAATATTATTTACTTCATTTAACCTATTCTTTGAACCTAACTCCTCAGCAATGTTTTCAAGTTCNGGNAACAAATCTTTAATAACGTCAATGANTGGTTTCGTATCACCATNTGTTCCTGTTATAAATTCAGCGTTTAAACCTTGCTTAATTGCTGCCCATCTATTCCTCTCTATCAACCAATTTGGATCTGGGTCTTGTAAGGTTCCTTCTTCCCAGTCTCTTCCAATTTTTATAGCAAGTGCTTGTACTAAAGTTGCAACTGCCACAGTATCAANTAAAGAAGGCATAGAGTCTGCAATTCGTACCTCAACAGTTCCATACTCAGGATGAATTCTTACATCTTTCCAAACTTGCCTGTATCCTACATCTGGTTTTATAACACCAGCCTTAACGAGTGTTTGAAGTGACTGTTCATATTCATCCCATTCATGATATGGTTCTGGCAAACCAGTATTTGGTAAACCTTGGAAAACACTTANCCTAGAACAATAAAGCTCTGTATCTCTTCCTCTCCAAAAAGGCGAGCAAGCACTAAGAGCTAAAATTAAAGGCAAGTATTTCCTAATTTCATCATGAACTGCAATTGCCTTCTCTTTGGAATCCATTCCAACATGAACATGCATTCCAAAAGTTAAGAGCCTTCTAACTGCCCAACCATATTTATCNGCAAACTCTTCATATCTTGGATTTACATCAGTAATTACTTGATCTTCATACATAGCNAAAGGGTGTGCTCCTGTAGAAATTAAGCTTGCATTATTTTCACTAGCAATTTCTAATACNTTACTNAGTATTGTGGCCATCTCTTTNNANGTGTCGTTAGTATTCATCAATGGNGANCTTGTTACCTCAACTGTAGAAAGATANAGTTCATGTTTTACTCTTTCATCATTGTCATATGTATTAATAATTCCTTCAGCAATATTTACTAGATTACCTGAATCCTTATCGACTAATTGTGCCTCAATTTCTATACCAACAGTTGGCTTCTTTGAAGGGTTAAATACTATTTCTTCCATANTTAATGTAAATAGTAGTAAATTCTTTCAGACGATTTGTTCTGAATTTTATTTATTATTTGGTTTCTGCTTGAGCTGCAGCAAGTCTAGCCGCAGGAATCCTAAATGGGGAACAGGAAATATAGTCAATATTTATAGTATTTAAGAAATATATTGAGTTTGGATCACCTGCATGTTCTCCACATACACCAATTTTTAGAGACTTATTAGCCTTCTTCCCGTCGTTTGANGATATCTCTACAAGACGTCCNACAGTNTTTGGATCTATTGAAACAAATGGATCTATATTNAAAATCTNTTTTTCGACATATTCNCCTAAGAACTTCGAAGCATCATCCCTGGAGAGGCCAAGTGTTGTTTGAGTTAAATCATTTGTTCCAAAAGAGAAGAAATCAGCATCCTTTGCAATTTCTGTAGAGCTAAGTGCAGCACTTGGTAATTCAATCATTGTGCCTATGGTGTATTTAAATTCATAATTTAATTTCTTTTCAACCTTCTTTATTTTCTTTATCAAGATTTTTTTCATTTGAGTCAATTCAGTTGAGTTCATCACTAAAGGTATCATGATTTCAGGCGTGACTTCTAATTTTTCGTTTTTATAAAGCGAGTAAGAAGCCCTTAATATTGCTTCTACCTGCATTTCATAAATTTCTGGATAACTTAAACCTAGTCTGACGCCTCTATGGCCTAACATTGNATTACTCTCAGAAAGCCTCATTAAAATCTCATTAACATGCCCTGGTGAAACACCTATCTCATTAGCAAGTTGAGAAATTTCTAAATCGCTTTTTGGAAGAAACTCATGCATTGGAGGATCTAATAATCTTACAGTTATTGGTTTTCCTTTTAATAATTTAAATAAAGATTCAAAATCAGATATTTGATAATTAATTAATTTTTTAAGAGCTCTTTTCCTTCCTTGTTTGCTATCAGACATAATCATCTCTCTCATTGGAAGAATTCTTTCACCTTCGAAAAACATATGTTCTGTCCTGCACAAACCAATGCCTTCTGCTCCAAATTCAAGNGCTTTNGACGTATCTATTTCTGTTTCAGCATTTGCTCTAATCTCTAATTTTTTGTGNTCATTGCACCAATCCATAAGCGTATTGAATTCTTCNGATAACTTAGGTGCTTCTAACTCTAATTCTCCAATATATATCTCACCTGTTGATCCNTCTATAGAGATTAAATCTCCTTCTTCTAGAACTTTCTCTTTACTAGAAATAGTTTTGGTAGAATAATCAATTACTAAATTTTCTGCGCCAACAATGCAGGGCTTACCCATGCCCCTTGCAACTACAGCAGCATGACTTGTCATTCCGCCTTTTGTAGTCAATATTGCAACTGATGAAAACATTCCATGTATNTCTTCTGGACTTGTTTCGTCTCTAACTAGAATTACATTTCTTCCTTTGTTAGCCTCTTCTTCAGCTTTATCAGCATCAAATACTATTTCACCAAAAGCAGCGCCTGGTGAAGCATTCAGGCCTCTCTCAAATATTTCCTTATCTTGATCCTCAACAAACTGTGGNTGCAAAATGGTTGTGATGCTATCCGCATCAACCATATTTATTGCCTCTTTNTTGCTTACTATTTTTTCGCTATGCATATCAACAGCAATTTTTACACTTGCTTGTGCTGTTCTTTTTGCTGTTCTTGTTTGGAGTACGTAAAGTTTTTTATCTTCTATTGTAAATTCAATATCCTGTACTTCCTTGTAGTGACTTTCTAATTTAGTTGCTATCTCTCTTATCTCTGCATGCAATTTAGGGTGTTCTTCTGATAAAGAAGGATCTGTATTTTTTTCATGTTTTGTTATTGGGAAAGGTGTCCTTAACCCAGCGACAACATCCTCTCCCTGGGCATTCATTAAATATTCTCCGTATAATTCATTTTTACCTGTTGAAGGAAATCTCGTAAAGGCAACTCCTGTTCCGGAATTATCATTTAAATTCCCAAAAACCATTGTTTGAACAGTTGCTCCAGTGCCCCAATGATCAGGTATATTATTAATTTTTCTATATGTTATCGCCCTTCGATTCAACCAACTATTAAATACAGCCTGAATCGAAGCTTTTAACTGCTCTTCTGGGTCTTGTGGAAAAGGGCCGTCAGAAAATCTTTCAACAGTGTTCTTATAAGCATCAATTATCCACCGAAGATGGTCTGAATTAAAATCAGCATCTGAATTTAAATTATCAATTCTTTTTTTATTTTCAAGTACTGCCTCAAATCTCTTATGGTCTATATCTAAAACAACATTTCCATACATTTGAATAAGTCTTCTGTAAGAATCTAGTGCAAATCGTTCATCATTAAACACTTTTGATAGATGGATAACATTATCATCATTAAGACCAATGTTTAATATAGAATCCATCATACCGGGCATAGAAATTCTCCCACCTGATCTAACAGATAAAAGTAAAGGGTTCTCTGAAGTACCAAACACTTTTCCTGAGTAATCTTCAAGTTTTTTTATAGAAGCGCTTAACTCTTTATCAAAATTTTCAGGAAAAGATTTATTTTCAATAAAGTAATTACAAACTTCAGTAGTAACTGTGAATCCTGGTGGAACGTTAATTCCTAGATTACTCATTTCAGCTAGGTTTGCTCCCTTTCCTCCAAGAAGGTCGGACATAGTTTTATCTCCGTCTGTTTTTTTCTGGGAAAATTGATATATTAATTTACTACTCATAATTCTTAATAGTTCTATTCTAGAAGAATGAGCACAAATATGAAAAACGTTTTGGTTGTAGGGACTGGAACAATTGGTGAACCTCTGATAGGGCTTCTTGCTCAACATAAAGAATCTTTGGGGATAGATAATGTTTACTTTTTTAAGAGAACTCCTCTCTCTGATGAAAAAGGAAAAGTAGAATCTCTAGTTAGAAAAGGTTCAAAATTAGTTTCAACAACTGACGCTCTTAATGATTTTAAGAGCCTTGGCTTTGAACCAGAAGATGTAGAAAATGCTTACGATAACTGCCAAGTAATTATTGATTGTACTCCAAGTGGAAATGACAATTGGGAAAATATCTATACAAAACTTGATTCAGAAAAAAGATTTATGGCTCAAGGCTCAGAACATGGATTTGGCCCTTTTTTTGCTTGGGGAATAAATAATGAGACCCTAAAAAATGACTGTAACAAATATTTAATAGCCTCATGTAATACACATAACATTGCTTCTATTGTGAAAAGCTTCTCTATAGATGCCGGTCGTGACCTAAATGAAGGGCGTTTTGTATGTTTAAGAAGAGCAAATGATGTCTCTCAAAATGATTCTTTTTCACCGTCACCTACAATTACTAAGCACGATAATCAAGAATTTGGAACTCATCATGCTAGGGATGTCTATGAGTTGTTTGAACAAGACGGAATTAAACTAAATCTCTTTTCTTCTGCAATTAAACTTCCAACTCAATATATGCATACATTGTGGTTTAATTTAGCTTTTAAAGATTCATTAGAACTTAATGATGTGTTAACTGAATTAGATAAAAATGAATTCTTAATGTCAACAGAAAAACTTTCTTCAAATAAAGTCTTTTCTTTCGGAAGAGATCATGGATATCATGGAAGACTCTTATCTCATGGAATTATTGCAATTGACTCTCTCCATGTAAAAGACAATAACTTGACTGGTTATTGTTTTACACCTCAAGATGGAAATGCTCTTCTATCATCTGTTGCTGCTACTGTAAATTATTTCTATGAAGATACTTGGAAAGAAAAAATGGAAGTATTTAATCAGTATCTTTTTAAACAGATATAGATGAAAATTGCTGTATATAGTGATAAATTTTCAGGAACCCTCACTGCTTCTGAAGTTATAGAAACTATAAAAGAATTATTTCAAATTAATTCAATTAAAGCCTCCTATTTTCCAGTAACTGATGGAGGTGAAGACTCAACAATAATTTTTAAGGAATATGGGATAGCTGTTAAAGAGAGTTTAAAAGTTAAAGATCTTGTAGGGACCGAGAAAGTAATTCAACTACTTGATATATCAGGAGATGTTTTTTTTGAATCATCATTACTAGTTGGAATAAATAATACAGATGTTGACACTATGGATCTAAATACTGGCTGTTTGTCAGAAATTATAAAATTACCTGATGTTATAGGTTTAGGCGGATCTAGAACAAATGATGGAGGTTTTGGACTTTTAAGTAAAATGGGAGTTAATTTCTATGCTGATAAAAAATTAATTGAAGATCCAAAACCAAGTAATTTTGAACATATAACAAAGGTTGAAATCGAAGATAGCTTTGAAAGAATTAATAAAAAAGTATTAGTAGATACCTTCATTCCGTTACTAGGGAGTCGATCGGCTATAGGAGTTTTTGGGCCACAGAAAGGTTTAAATCCTAAAAGTATAAAGAATATTACTTTCCATCTTGAGAGAATAGTTAACCTTATTTCGAGTAATTTTGAAACACAGCCTGACCCAACAAAAGAAGGGACAGGAGCAGCTGGAGGTCTTGGTTTTGCTCTATCTGAAATCCTTGGATGTGAGTTGATATCAGGATCTGAATATTTTTTTGAAAAATCTGGGCTTGAACAAAAAATAAATACTTTTGATATATCAATACTTTGTGAAGGAAAATTTGATAACTCTTCATTAGAGGGAAAGGTTATAGGCCAAATATTAAAGAAAAATAAAGGTATATCTTATTTTCTTGGTGGAAAGTTTGAGCATGAAGATCAAGGAATATTTGAAGACATATTTGAATGTGGTGAAGCAGGTTTGTTGAAACCAAAAAAAGAATTGATAACAGCAACTAAAAAGTTAGTAAATCAAATTACAATATAATCTATGAGCATTACATCCCCCTGTATAAGTGTCTGTGTAACTGATCCTACTAGTGACTTGTGTTACGGGTGTGCAAGAACAACTTCAGAGATTAAAAAATGGTCTTCATTTTCTGATGAAGAAAAATTAGCAAATATAGAAAAACAAAGAAGCAGGATGGATGGATGGCAGTTAGAATCTTTTGATAAAGCATACAAACAAAAAATTGAAACAGGATTAAGTCCTATAAAAGAACAGAAACTCCAAGATGAATAACGACTCAGAATTTATAAATATTGAAATTGATTCTGGTGTTTGTACTGTAACCATGAATCGACTTGAAAAGAAAAATGCAATTAATCCTCAATTTGCTATGGAGCTTTGTAATGCTTGGGATGTTATAGATAATGATGATGGAGTTAGAGTTGCTGTATTAAAAAGCGCGGACTCAAGCATATTCTCTGCTGGAGCTGATTTAAAAGAACTAATTCCTTTATTGAAAGGTGAGATTGAGCCAACTAATGATTATCAGAAACAATTACTGAGTGAAGATTTTCTTTTAAAAGCTTGGAGAAAAGATAAAGTAAGAACTAAACCTTTAATAGGAGTAGCTAGTGGATACTGTCTTGCAGGTGGGTTCGAACTTTTACTTTGTTGTGATTTTAGGTTGGTTGAAGAGAATACGTCTATCGGTTTTCCTGAAACAGGCATAGGTTTGCTTCCTATAGCTGGAGGTGTTTCTAGAATTGGTCACGAGGTATCCCGTCCAAAAGCATTAGAGATATTATTTAACTCAGCCAATTTAGACGTACAAGAATTAAAAAATCTTGGAGTTGTTAATGATATTTTTAAAACAGAAGAAATGGAGGATAAGATTCAAAAATATATTGATAAAATAATTACCAGTACTCCAGAAAGTGTAGAAGTATTAATGAAAAACATTGATAAGGTTCGAAGTTTAAATATTCAAGATAGCTTNTTACTTGAAGAAGAAATGGGTAAAGAGTTATTTTAGATATGAAAAAANTACTTATTTTATTAACAATNNTNCTNATTTCCTGTGGATCTNATGGTGAAAACTCTGNTCCTGTCTCAAGTGANGAGGTGAATAATGATAATGTGTTTGAAACTNTAGACTGGCCTTTAGATTATCCTATATTTGAAATTTACGAATGTTTAGAAAATAGTGGCCTTAGTGACCTTCCTTCTCCTGAGATAACAGATTCAGAAATACAAGTAAAATTTGANGGCGGATATGATGAAGCTTTTTTCAACGAATTTAANATTTTAATTGATGAATGCGAAGTAAAAATTAATGAAGATGATGAAAATGATGATAGACAGGAAGCAGCTGAAGTAAAAGAGGAAGCAGCTGAAGTAAAAGAGGAAGCAGCTGAAGTAAAAGAGGAAGCANCTTGGGAGTCNAATATATCTTTAGGAGAAATCGTTGAAGATGATTCTTTTCTTGATTATCACAGATATATTGATGTTGCAGGTCTACGAATGTTTATCCTTCCGGAAGTTGGAGATGANTTTATATATAAAGTTAGTGAAGTATATTACCTCATGCTCCAAGAAGGTGAACACATTGATCAAGATATAAGAAATAGTTANCTGCAAACAGTTAAGAATGAGTCTGTTTTTCAAAAAATCGGATATGAAGGTCCCGAACGNTATGGATTAGATTCTGATCCTCCAGGTGTAGACTGTTGCCCTGGAAAAGGTTANGAGGATAATCATACAGACTTTATTTGGGAATATCCNGATGCAAGTGCGGATGATCAAATTGGAGAAGTTGTTGAACACTTATTACATACTGTTACAGGGGTTGCTTTTGCTTTAGAATTTACAGAGTGGGATTGGGAAAATCCAAACTCCGAAATCAATCTGGCTATGAATGAAGCGATTGAAAAAAATATTTATGACGTCTCAAGTTATATAGAAATCAAAAACTCTGGAAATATAGATGATTTCAATAGAATTACCTCCATAGAGTTTGCATTTTGGGGAATAATAACTGAATGGGGATATGGTGATATATATGGCCTGCCTCATGATGAGTTCACTATTAGTACTCCTAATGAGGTAAAAGAGCAGCTTCCTTTATTTCATAAATTATTTGAAAACACTATTAAAACAATATTTACTCCGCCTAATAAAGACTATTTAAGAGAGCTGTTTAAATAAATTTATATGAAAAAAGTAGTTATTTTATTAACNATCNTTCTAATNTCCTGTGGATCTGAGNNNGGAACAGCTGAACTTGATTATCCTGCGNAAGAAGTTAATGGTGTNTCTTTAGTAGATTGTTTAGTTTCTAAAGGATGGGAAAATATTCCGACAATTGAANTAAGGGGTGATAGGGTANATTTAATATTNGANGAACCCTTTGATGGTGAAAGATATGATGTTTTACAAGAGGAATGCTTAGATATAGTTTNGCAATCTGTAGAAGTAGTTGAAGAAACTGAAGAAGCACCTTCTAATATCGAGGCGGATACAACAACGACCACTACAGTTGCGGATACAACAACGACCACTGTAGTTTTAGATAAGCCAGCTTTTGAAATTCTTGATAAACATCCTAAAGTAGAATGCCTGAACACCGTTGGTGCAACTATGTTTATAGATGTATTTGGAATGTATGTGATTGCCGCTAAGGAGTCGCCGTTAGAAAAAGTTCTTCATACTGCAAATGTGTTGGCGCAATACCTTGATAATGACGAAGATGGATTTGCAGATGATCCAAACGTATTATGGCAACTGGTTGAAAATAATTATATTATGCCTGTATGGCCAATAGATGGCGGAGCTGATGGTTTAACTGTAAGTGAAATCCGTCAAAAGTGTTCAAATGTAAATATTGGTGCATATATGTTTATTGAAGATATTAATGGTAATGGAGGAGACAGCTATGTTTTTGGTGGTATTGCGAACGACAATTCTTTTACGAATGGTGGTGATGGAGAGTGGGACGCTAATTTAGAGGAAATTTTCCATACTGTTACGTGGGGGTGGTATAGAGCATACCCAGAATATTTTGCGAACGGTGATTGGTGGCCTTGGACTGGTATAGAAAATAAAGACTTGATAGGTGGTAAAGGAGAACTAAGTTCTAAACTAACGACTGCCATGGATGCTGCTCGTGGCGGGTGGTTTGAAGACACGCCTGACCAGTATCCGGACAATGCCTGGTATACATATGATGATAAAAGTTGCGGATATGGATGTCAGAGTATGGAATACTTATATCATCTTTTGATGACCAATATTGGTGCCTATGATCCTATACATACACCCCATTGTGAAGATTTGAAGAGAGAATGGCGCGGTGGGTGTACCAAAGAAGAACTTGAACAAAAAGATATCTTAGGGTTTGAATTAATAAATAATTATGGATTTAATTTACCGACAAATATTCCTGATGGAAATTATAAAGGAACTCCATAAAATCTAGCTTAAAGGTTTAAGCTTTGCTGTGAAATGTCTTAAGAATCTTGATTGTTCGGTAATCTCATACCCTTTTAACTTATCTTTATTTTCAACAAGTTTTTCTAATACTTCAGCTACATAATCAAAATGACTTTGGGTATAAGTTCTTCTTGGTGCGGCAAGTCTTACTAATTCATGAGTAGCTGGAGTATCATTTTCACCATTTTCACCAGCAACTCCAAAAGCAAACGTCCCTAATTCTGCAGTTCTAATACCTCCAAGAAGATAGAGTTCACAAACGACAGCTTGTCCTGGATATTGATGAGGAGGAATATCAGGTAAAAATGTTTTTGCATCTATATATAAAGCATGACCTCCTGCAGGTTGAACTATTGGTAAACCATAGCTGATAGCCTTTTCTCCTAGATAAGCTATTGACCTTGCCCTGTATTGGAGATAGTTTTCATCTGTAATCTCAATTAATCCTTGTGCTAATGCGTCTAGGTCTCTTCCTGCTAGTCCTCCATAAGTTGGAAAGCCTTCTGTTAAAATTAACAAATTCTTAGCATCCTCTGCTAACTGATCATCATTTAAAGCTAGTAACCCACCAATATTTCCAAAACCATCTTTCTTTAAACTTATTGAGCAACCGTCTGCAAGCCTAAATGCTTCTTTCGCAATGTCTCTAACATTTTTACCTTTATAACTATCTTCTCTTTGTGAAACAAACCATGCATTTTCAGCAAATCTACAGGCATCAAGTAAGAACATTTTCTTGTATTTCTTACATAATGCTTTTACTGCTTTTAAATTCTCCATTGATACAGGCTGTCCTCCGCCGGTATTGTTTGTTATGGTCATGAGAACAAATGGAACTTTTGNACCATCTTCNCTTTTAAGNAGTTCCTCTAGTTTTTCTAAGTCAACATTGCCCTTGAAATCTGAAGGGTCTAATAGACTTAGTCCTTCTTTACAAAGTAAATCAATCGGAGTTGATTCAGCAAATTCAAAATTAGCTCGAGTAGTATCAAAATGGCTATTGCTAGGAATAATATCTCCGCTCTTTACACATATAGAAGCAAGTATTCTTTCACTNGCTCTTCCNTGATGTGTCGGAATTATATGTTTATANCCAGTTAGGTCTCTAACAACCTCTTCAAANCTTTGCCATGATTTNGAACCNGCATANGATTCGTCNCCTCTCATTANTGAAGCCCANTGTTCNGANGACATTGAGCCCGTACCTGAATCAGTNAGNAAATCGATTGTTACCTCTTGTGATTTAAGNCCAAATACATTTGAATGTTCTCTTGCAAGNTATTCTTTTCTCTCTTCAGGAGTGGTNATNGGTAAAGACTCAACAGATTTTATTTTGAAAGGTTCGATTATTGTCTCAAAGTCCATACAGAGATTGTAACTTATAATTTTAAAGATATCATTATGTTTATGGCTGAACTNCATAAAACAGTTGAAGAAATATANAACACTAACTTNGACAAGCTCGAAGTTTTTGANTGCGANGATGAATTCTCAGACACACAGAGTTTCTGTGATCATTATGGATACAAAATTGAAGATTCCTGTAATGCAATTTTAATTAAATCAAAAAAGCCTGAAGAATTCTATACATTATTCTGCGTATTAGGTTCAACCAGATTAGATGTTAACCATAAAGCAAAATCATTAATGGGNGCAAGGAANGTTAGCTTTGCNTCNAAAGAAGAAGCTGAAGAGATAACAAGCCAGATTTATGGAGGGATAAGTCCTTTAGGTTTAGTTCCAGAAATAAAAATATTTATAGATAAGCAAGTTTTGATTAGAGAAAAAATATTTATTGGAGCCGGAAATAGAGTCTCTAAGTTTTTTCTCAAACCTGAATCACTCGTTGAGCTTACTCAGGGCAGAATAGAAGATTTAACTTAATCCACCTCTGCACAGACTAGAAGCTTGAGGAGATAGAGCCTTGCCGCCAATTCCAGGGAATCGACCAGCTTGTAAATAATATTTCAAAAATGTCCTTACATTTTGAAAATCATCTTTGGTTACCTCTTGAGGCTTCGTTAAAACACTTAAAGGATCTGGAAGATTATCATATAAAAACGATTGCTGCTGACTATCTAAATTAGAAACATATTCTGATAGAAGTGAGATTGTAACGTCATAGTCTTCAATAACTGCGATGCAGTTCTCATATTCATTTACTGTAAGAGGACTGACGTCAACATCATAATTTTGTCTATATTGAAAAAATAAAATAAGAAATATAAAAATTAATGTTGTATAAAGCAATATTTTTAATGGAAAAAATATTACCTTTTTAATTGGCCACAAAATGGCTTTAAATAACTTCATAAAACTAATTTAAAGCAATAACTAAACATTGGCATGCCCCGCCTGATTTTATAAATTCTGAAACCTCTGCAACTACTACTTTTGCACCTAAGTCTGAGATTTTATTCGCTACCTCAATTCCNTCTAAAGGAAGTATTACGGTGTCCTGAACAACTACTGCATTGCAAGCTAGCTTATTTGCATCATCTTCAGAGACAGGAATTAAATTAAAAAATTGAGAAAATTCAGATAATGATTCATCTTTGAATGCCTGGGGATAAAATATTGCATCATTAGTTTCAGTTGGGAGTTTCTGAAAACAAGTATCCAGATGATAAAATTTTTCATTTACTAACTCAACAATTACAGGAGTTAAATTAAATTCATCAGCTATATACATTAAAGCTTCTTTATCACTTCTTATTCCATATGCCCCAACAAGATACTCTCCGTAAACAAATGCGTCTCCTCTTCCTTCAAATTTATATTCTGATGGGATTCGAGCAACATTGTAACCATTTTCTTTAAACCAATTTGCAAAAACTTCTTCCTCTCCCCTTCTTTCTTCATATTTAAAATTAGCTATTAAGACATCCTTGCCATTTATAATTCCTGAATTGGCGGTGAAAACAAGGTCTGGTAATTGTTCATTTGGAGGAACTACCTCAACAGTGGCGCCTGCTGATTCAATACTNTCTTTTAAATTATTCCACTGCTTTTTGGCTAAATCTAAATCTACTTCAACACCAGCAACCATCCATGGATTAATCGAATACTCAACTTTAAAATATTCTGGTGAACTCATTAGAACGGAGTGATTTGCCATAATTCATAGTTTACAATTTTATCTATTAAATGTATATTTTTTATAAATGAACAATTACGAATATTCTCCTATAGCTGATAATTTTCTTAAAGAATGTCATAAAATTAATCAGGATAATGTACCAGAAGTAGGTTCCAGATCATTAGAGGGTTTAACAAATTCAATTGAAAATTCTGACTATAACGAATGTGTTATTTTTGAAAACCAAGTTGTTGGATTTGTTGTTTGTTTCCAAGATAACGAAAAAACCATTTCATACATGAAAGCAATAGAGCATAAAAATTTTAAGGAGATTAGTAAAAGAGTAAAGAACTTTCTATATATTGATCGAATTGCCATCGATTCCAAATTTAGAAATAATAAATTAGCAAGTGGGCTTTACTCGAAAATTATTGATTTTTCTAAGAATAATTCTATTGAAAATTTAACAGCTGAGATAAATTTACTACCTTCTATAAATACTCCCTCGTTTAACTTTCATAAGAATTTTGGATTTATCGAAATTGACAGTGTTAAATATGCAGAAGATTATGAGGTATCTTTACAAAAGAAGATTATTGATTAGTTAAAATATAAATATGAATTTTAAATTACCACGAAGACATAGAAAAAATTTTGAAATTATTTCAAATAAAAAAATAGAGGAAAACTTTAATGAAAATGAATGTATGGAAATCTTTGAACAAATTAAAAATGAATACAAGAAAGCTCCTAACTCATTTGGTTCAAACGAGGGTAGAAAAGAATCATATTTAGAGTTATTGCTCATTATTTCTGATCANATCGCTAATGANTATAAAAGTGTAGATGTTCAATTAACTCAGGGAATTCCAGACTTAANAAAATCAAAATCTCAATGAATAGATAAAAATGATAGATTCTTCAGTAATTGTGCAATTTATAGTAGTTCAACTAAGTTTTGCCATAACCCCNGGCTTGATAATAGCTTTNGTTGCAAATGAATCTGTGAAGAATGGAAGGAAAAAAGGTATAGAGATTGGTATAGGAGCTGCATTTGGAGCAATTGTAATGGCAATTACATCTGCTTTAGTGGTAAGTTATNTTTTTTCAATTATTCCAATAATGACTACTGTTATTTACTTTATTGGATCTATTTATATTTTATTTAAAGGAATTCAAACCATAAGAAGTGAGGAGACAAAGTCTGAGGAAAGCTTAAAAGAAAATGCAATCATTGCTGGATTCAAGGTCAATTTAATGAATCCGAAAATGTGGGTTTTATTTTTGACAGTATTACCAATTTTTATAACAAATGAAAATAATAATTTTTTAAACTTACTTTTTTTAGGACTACTTACCGTAGTTATAAATCTTGTTGCTGATATAGCATATGCGTTTATGAGTAGTTACTTTTTTTACAAGTCTTCTGAAAAAACTAAAAATTTAATAAATAGAATATGCGGAATTTCTTTAATCTCTATTGGATCTTATTTATTTTTCAGTAGATTTTTTTGATGGCTTTTTATCTTCATCTTTAAAAAGTTCTGAGATAGCCCCAATACTTCCTAATGTTGCAGACAGGTCTGCTGGTAAAAATATTTTTGTTGCTTTTCCATTTGCAACTTTTTCAAGTGATTCTAGATATTTAATAGCAATGAGATCATTTGTTGGGTCGCCTTCATGAATTGCTGCATATACTTTATCAATTGCTTCTGCTTCACCTTCAGCTACAGCTACTTTTTCATATTTTTGNGCATCAGCTATTGCCTTAAGAGCTTCTGCCTCACCTTCAGCGCTTAATATCTGAGATTGTCTCTCACCTTCTGCTGTAAGAATAGCGGCTCTNTTTTCACCTTCNGCTTCTGTAACAGCNGCTCTNCTNTCACGTTCAGCTTTCATAACTTTGTTCATTGCGTCTTGNACNTCTTGTGGTGGGTCAATTCTTTGAATCTCNACCCTTACAACACTTGTTCCCCACTTATCTGTAGCTTCATCAAGAATTAATTTAAGAGATGTATTAATAGTTTCTCTAGAAGTTAAAGCAGCATCTAATTCAAGATCTCCAACAACGTTTCTTAGATTTGTTTGTGCTAACTTAGTTGCAGCTGTTATAAAATCTTCTACGTTATAAACCAAGCTTTTAGGGTCAGTCGGTTCGTAATAAATTACAGCATCAACAGTAATTGTTACGTTATCTTTTGTAATAACTTCCTGTGGTGGAACATCTATNACNGCTTCTCTCATGTCAACAATTATTAATTTCTCAANTCCTGGNATAACAATNTTTAAACCTGGNGANGCNTCTCTGTTATATTTTCCAAACCTNTCNACNAGNCCTCTNTCAAAAGGACGAAGAATTCTAAATATTCTAAATGCAATTGTNAGNATTATTGCNACTGTTAAGACTGTTCTAACTAANGTNAAAATNGCTTCCATAATNTATNNATTNTATTACTTNTTTGTTATTAGGTCTAATTGAAATTAGNCNTNNGAATCTTCAGANNCCTCTTTTTCTTGTTCNTANCNATTTAANGCAAGAACAAACATTANNAATAANATNGTNGAAGCNACAAANAAAGTTANNGGNAANATTCTNATTTCTAAAGCATTTAATCCATCTATTTCAGCAGGTTTTGGACCTCTNGGNGCATATAAAATGAANANAAAAGAATTAATCATTGCCCATCCAAAAGTACCAGCACCAACAACAAGGAANGCTANCCNTTTNCCAAGATTTGTTGCGTTAAGCATGAACGTTGTTCCATAGAAAGTAATAATTGAACCAATAAATAAAAGGATTCCAGTAATCATTAAGTTCGCTGATAGAAGCGATCTCATTATTTCACGCATCAGGCATCATCCCTCTCAAGTAATCTATTACTAATCCTATATCAGATTCAGGAAGNACNGCTCCGAATCCAGGCATTTTTCCTCCNCCAACACCNTTAACGCCGTAACCTTTTCCATTTTCNGATCCTTTAATTATAAAATCAACCATGTCTTCTCTAGCTTTAAATTGAATATTTGCTCTACCAGACCTCAATGCAGGACCTAAACCTCCGGAAGCTATTTTTTTTGTATATGCAGCNCCTGCTGAGTAACCAGCAGTATGGCATCTAGCACAATAGGCATTAAATATTCCAACTGCTCTAACTGCTTTNTCNTAATCACCNTCATAAGTTCTCTCAGCAATTTCTTGNAAATCTACACTCCACAATTCATTTTCTAACGCTTCTTCAAGAAAGGCTAANCCACTAGTAGCTTCATTCAAAAACTTCTCTTGGCCTTCAACTAATATCCCAAGATTAATTTCTGATGATTGGAGTTGNGAAAGATAGCCCCTAACAACACTTAAATCTTTTCTTCCAGGTGTTGACTCTTCTTCTTCAGGGTTCAAGTTCAAAACCTGNGTTCCCAATGCCTCAGAGATAGAAGCACTATAAGCCGAAATCTCTAATTCTACTGAGTCAAATAAACCATCCTCATCAGAATCAATTCCATTTTCTTTTTCAATTAGTCCNGAAACTACNATTACNGCTTCTTGNANAATAGGNAATTGTGTAGGAGCNANATTTATTGCATCTATTAACTCAACCTGTTTAACAATTTCACTTTCAACTTGTAATGATGAATTTTCTATTCNTAAAAGTGCTGAATTTATATTCGNCTCAATATTTTGAAGTTCTTCTTGTTGTGAAATCTGGAAATATCTCAGATAGTCAATTAAATCATCTAACTGACCATCGTTCATTGGCCCTCCACCTTCAAGACCCCAAGCAGGCATTGGAGAATTTGCTCTTCCGTAAATTAACCAATATCTAATTTCTTCTGAATCATATCTGTAGAAAACATTATTTATTGCAGGAGCAGCCCAAGTAACACTTACTCCGCTTCTTTTTTCAACATAAGACGCAGCCCCTCCTGATCCATCAACTCCATGACAATTTCCACAACCAAATTCCTCATAAAGATGCTCTCCTCTTTCTACAGAAACTTCATCAAAATATTCAACAAATTCTTCTTGTCTGTTCTCCTCACCTAGGTAGTAAAGAGGGATCATAACTGTTAGTAAAGAAGCTACTAATACGGCTATTGATAAAGTTCTATCTAAATGATTTGTTTCAAGTTCGTCGTCTGATTTGTACTTATCTAAATTAGGAGGAACATCTTTAGTCCTTCCTGAACCTCTAAACCCAATAGCAGCAAAATAAGCTAGGGCGCCGATTATAGCGAGAGCTATTAAGGTTATGAATAAAGAGCTATTCATCAGTAGTTGTTAATGCAATACAGGAAAGTCCCTGAGGATATTTCACAGTAAGGCTTCCTGCTCTTGGAGATTCAATAATTGTACCGGTATCAATAATAAATTTTCCTGCAGCATTTACATTAACTACAAATCTGTCTAGATTTCTTGGAGCTGGTCCAGCATAATATTCACCAACCATATTATATTTCGAACCATGACATGGGCACTCGAATCCTTGTGATGAATTACACCAAGGCACTCTACATCCTAAATGAACACATCTTTGATAGATTGCAACTAAGCCATCTGCAATAGTTGATCCATCTGAAAACTGTGAAGCTGCTGCTTCTGATGAATCATAAGGTAAAACATAAGCTCTAGCTTCAGGAATAAAAGCGGGAATTACTGAACCATCTCCCTGAATTATTTGATTTTTTAAATCTTCTACCCTTCCTGCGTCTACTTTAGATCCAAAACCTCCAGAAACTTTCGGCCACATAAAGCCAAGCCAGGAAATNGCTTGAATTCCAGCAAAAGCTCCAAATGATATTCTTAAAGCTTTAGTTAAAAATTGTCTTCTAGTAATACCTGCTTCCTCTTCAGATATTTCCTCATATATAACTTTTTCTTCTATTTTGATTGAACCATCTGTCTCCTCAGTGCTTTCACCCTCTGTTGACTCATCTACAACTTCTGATACATTTTTTTCTTCTCCCGTATCAGGTTCGTCAGGTGCTAGAAAACTTGTCTTGGACTTATCAACTTTTAATGCTTTTTTATCAACATTTTTTTTCCAGTTAAAATTTCTTGGTGTGCGGCCTGAAACAATAGCAACCATACCTAAAACACCTAAAACTCCTACAACTCCAATCGCAATAAACGAAACTTGAACTAAATTCATTAGTGACCATCTCCTAAGAAGTTAACCCAATCCAATAAGTCATCAAACCAAATTCCATCAATCCATGGATAAGTCC
>PBPX01000028.1 GCA_002724835.1 Actinomycetota bacterium
CTTTTATCATGTTTTCTATGACGAAAAAGTATTCAATGAAATCTTAAATAATTTTGAAAAATTAGATCAGCTAGAAAAATACAGACTTTTAGAAGATAGGTGGATGCAATTCAAAAAGCATAGCCATAAACTCTCTGCTGAAGAGGTAATTAATTTTCTAAAATTCCTTCTTTTTTATAAAGATGAAAAAGATGAAGATATATGGAATTATATAGGGTCAATAATTGCGACTCTTTCATATATTGCTAATCAAAATAAAGCAGAGAATTTTAAAGAGTTTGTTGATAAATTAACACTTCCTTTAAGTAGTGAGCTAGGGGTTGAAGTCAATTCAGATGATGATCCTGAGATAAAAGAACTTAGAGGAGTTATTAACAAAATGAGAGCTAAATACTTAGAAGACACACAATTTATTAATCACTTTAGTGAAATTTTTAAGAATGAAAATTTTGAATCAATCTCAGAGGGAAGTTTATTTAATACTGTTTTATATATTGCAGCTTTAGATGAAGGAAATAAAGTAGAAAAATTTTTGGATAAATTTATGAAGGCACCCTCTCCACAACTACAGGGGAGATATAGGTCTGTATTAGGAATAATTAAAGATAAAAATGCACCACAAGAAATAGTTCAATACATGATTGATGGAAAAATTAGAGGTGCGGATTGTCCCTATATATTGGCTTCTATGATTATGAATAATTATATAGGCAAAGAATCATGGTTAGTTATAAAAGAAAATTTTGATGAGTTACTTAAAGTAATGCCAGCATGGACAGCTTCACGAATGCTTGATTCGCTATCATCAATTTATGACGAAGAGCTAGGAAATAACATTAAAGATTACATTATAAAAAACCCTTTACCTTCTTCAGAGAAAATAGCAGCTCAAAAATTAGAGAGATTAGAAGCTAATATAGAGTTTGTAGTAAATATTAAGAATAATTTTAATGAAAAAGCCATTGAAAAAGTACTAAAGGAGAATTGAAAATGAAGCCAAGAGTTGCAGTTTTTTTACAACCTCAGCATGCTGAATATGATCAAATAAGACAAGCAGCGCTAGAGGCCGAAGAGATGGGTGCTGATGTTATCTATAATTGGGATCATTTTTATCCTTTATATAAAGAAGATGGAACACAATGGGCTGAAGGAGAAAGAAGAGAAGGAAAGCATTTTGAATGTTGGACTATGCTTGCTAGTTGGGCTGAAGCAACTAGCACTGTAGATATAGGACCACTTGTTACCTGTAACTCATATAGAAATCCAGAATTACTAGCAGACATGGCAAGGACTGTTGATCATATATCAGGGGGTAGAGTAATTCTAGGAATAGGTTCTGGATGGTTTGAGCAAGATTATGACGAATACGGTTATGAATTTGGNTCTGCAATATGGAGNCTTAAGGANCTTGAAAAATCATTGGAGAGAATTGTTGANAGAATGAAGAAGNTNGATCCTCAACCTACCAGAAAAATCCCAATACTTATTGGTGGTGGTGGTGAAAAAGTAACACTTAGAATCACTGCTAAATATGCAGACATTTGGCATGGTTTCGCAACTAGGACTGAAGAAAGGTCTGGTATCGAAACTGTAGCTCACAAAAATAATGTATTAAATAATTGGTGTAAAGAAATAGGAAGAGACCCTAAAGAAATTCAAAGATCCATCGGAATTGATATCAACAGAATCGATAAAGCAGATGATTTACTTGAAGCTGGAGCAACTGAAGTAACATTAGCTGTAAATGGTCCGGGTTACGACTTAGCACCTGTAAAAGAATGGATTTCCTGGAGAGACTCTAAAGGTTAAAACTTAATGGCCCTTTACATTACAATTATTGGATTAATCTTAGGATTTTTTCTTCTGGTTAAAGGTGCAGAAGAAATGGTCCGTACTGCCATCCAAATTGCAATGAAATTTAATATGCCAAATTCAGTAATTGGAGCAACTTTTATAGGTTTTGGAACATCTGCTCCAGAACTATTTGCAAGCTCAGGGGCGGCATTAAACGGAAACCTCTCATTAGGTATAGGAAATATTATTGGTTCAAATATTGCAAACTCCTTAGTTGCAATCTCTGTTTTGTATCTTGCATTAAATAGAGATTTCAAAAAAAAGCTGAACCTTAACAATACTTCATCAATATGGATGGTGTTTGCAACAATCTTATTTGTAAGTTTCTATTTAATGCTTAAAGAGTTCCCACTTTTTCTTGGAATTGGTTTATTGGTATTAGTTATTTTTGTTACTTACAAACTTGTAACAGAAGAGGCTGTTGATCAAGAAGACTTATTAATTGAAGAAAAAGATTATGTTGGACTAAGGGCTATTGCATCGCTAACAGCAACAATTTTTGGAAGTACCTTGGTAGTAAATAATGCTGTTGATTTGGCAGAATACTTTAATATATCATCCATAATTATTGGAGTCACTGTTGTCGCTTTGGGAACTAGCCTTCCAGAAGTTGCAGGAACTATAGCTGCCGCAAAAATGAAAAACCCTGATATAGTTTTTGGAAATATCTTTGGTTCAAACCTATTTAATATTGCATTGGTAGGAGGTGTCTCTGTTTCAATTGCGCCCGGAGTAATTGAGACTGATGTAACCGCTGAAATGATAATAATGTTAGTTGCCTCATTAATAGTTATTTTGCTTTCTAAAACAATCGTTAAAAAAAGTTATTTAATAGGATTGACTGCGTTAATTTCCTATTCGGTGTTTATATATACTTTATTTTAAGTTTTTATTCCTAAGGAAAATAAAAAGACCTATTAAAGCAAGCATTGATCCACCTATTTGATTCCATGTGAAATCTCCTATAGTTGCATCTCCCATTCCAAACCTTAAAGTATCTAAGATTGCTCTTTGTGTACCATACCAAATAGCCCATAAACCAATCCATGAACCCTTGCCAAAGGTAAAATTATTTCTTAATGATTTAAATATAAAGAAAACTATAAGAGCAAAGAAAAGATCGTACATCGGAACATGATGAAACGTACCACATGTTACCAAGGGCTCTGAACATTCTAAGGCATCATGCTGAGGTGCTACATCATAGCCTGGCTTTATTTCATAACCCAAAATAAAGCTTGTTGACCTTCCAAGGTGTTCGACTATTGCAAGATCTCCAATTCTTCCTATTACAGTTCCTAGAATCAGTCCTGTTGAGGCATAATCTGAATATTGTTTAAAATCACCCTTTCCAATTAGCTGTATTCTTATATAAGCGGCAATAATTCCTCCCGACATTCCACCCATTATTGAATAGCTACCTGTTGGAGAAAATACATCATCTAAGCCATATCCTGGATCTCCTATATGTGCCGGAATAGTAAAAAATCTTGCACCAATTATTGCTCCAAAAATTGCCCAAGTTAAACCTTGCTCAAACAGTGCGGTGTCTTGTTTGTCTTTTTCAGCTAATTTAATTGCATGATTTGCCCCAAAATAAAACCCCAATGCAGCAAAAACCCCGTGTAGTGAAAAAGAGACAGGGCCTATTTGTGTAATTGGTATTGGAGGATATGTTATAGAAAATAATGAATCAAACATAAATTAAATTTCTTTTAAAGTCCAAAGAACATCTGCCACAATACCTATGAATATAACAGCCAAATATGTATTTGAAAACACAAAGTATTTGATTGGTTGAATCTTCCTCTTATACAAGTTGTAAGATTTAATCATTAAATTAGATCCGAAAAAAATAGCAATAAATAAATACACTATTCCTAGTTGTAAAATTGGTGCTGCAATAATTGAAACTATTACTGTTGCGCATGAATAAAGAGNAATAAATATTGAGGTTCTTTCAAATGTTTCTTGTGTTGAAAGCATTGGAAAATCTGCTTCTTCATANTCTTCCTTATTTTCAATAGCGAGTGCCCAGAAATGTGCCGGTGTCCATGTAAAAACTAATAAAAANAAAACCCATGCACCAATTTCTAGNGAAGTACCNGTNGCTGTCCAACCAATCAAGACTGGNGCTGCGCCTGAAGCTCCTCCAATNACAATATTTTGATTGGTTCTTGGTTTTAACAATAAGGTATAAATAAATGTATAAAATAAATTAGCTAGCAAACCAATTAACGCCGCTAATTGAGTTGTNAAAAAGTAAAGAATNAAAAACCCTGAAATACCACAAACAACAGAATAAGAAATTGCATTAACTTTAGTTAATTCTCCGGTAACAAGGGGCCTGTCTGAGGTTCTATCCATTAAACTATCTCTACTAACTTCAAAAACTTGATTCATAACATTTGCGCTAATTGCAAGTAAAGTTCCGCCGGCTAANGTGTATAAAACTAAATTTACAGGAGGCATGCCGTATATTGCAATAATCATTGATGGAACAGTTGTAACCAAAAGTAACTCAACAACTCTTAATTTAGATAGTTTCACATAATTACTAAATTTTTGATTCAAATTTATAACCATAAAGACATAGTACTTATGATTACACTATATATATGTAGGACGCTATCCTTAAGGATTGACTGCAAGTTTTGTTAATTTATGAGTAAAAAAAGTTTTTTTAAATATAAAAATTTATCGGTTTTCATTTTACTATTTCTAACCGCCTGTATAGAAAATGCCCCATTAGACTCTCTAAGTCCTGCTGGTCCTTACGCTAGACAAATTGATGATCTATTTTGGTTGACTTTTTGGATAGCTGTTGGAGTATTTTTTATTGTACAGGGTGCTTTAATTTTTTCAGTTTTTTATTTTCGTGACATGCCTGGTAAGCCAGAGCCAAAACAANTTCATGGCAATAACGTTCTCGAACTTATGTGGACAATTATTCCTATTCTTATATTGGCTGCTATAGCTGTACCAACTGTTAGAACAATATTTGATTTAGCTAGAGAGCCTGAAGGTGCACTAAAAATTGAAGTTATAGGGCATCAATGGTGGTTTGAATATAAATATCCTGATTATGATATTACAACTGCCAATGTATTGGTGATACNTGCGGACACTCCCGTTAGATTAGAAATGTGGTCAAATGATGTTCTCCATAATTATTGGGTTCCGAAATTAAATGGTAAGAGATACCTTGTGCCNGGTCAAAAAACATATTTAAATTTACACGCTGACTCTCCAGATGAATTTTGGGCACAATGTGGCGAGTATTGTGGACTTAGCCACTCAAAAATGAGGGGAAGGGTTTTGTCACTAAACCAAGAAGATTTTNAAAATTGGGTAAGTAATCAGAAGTTAAATGCAAATAAAGAATTNCCNGAAGGANCTCTTGCTGCTGAGGGTCAGCAAGTTTATCTAAATGCAGGCTGTACNCAATGTCATGTGATTAATGGTGTTTGGGATGTCCAAGGTGATCGTATCGCACCTAACTTGACTCATTTTGCAAATAGAAATGTATTTGCTGGAGCTGCACTAAAAAATAATAAAGAAAATCTTACAAAATGGCTAGCAAATCCTGCTGAGATAAAACCTGGTACTTTTATGCCTAATCTAGAATTAACTGAGAAAGAAATAGAAGCTTTAATTGCCTATTTAGGAACTTTAAAATGACAAAAATTATTGAGCCTGATAAACAAACAAATATATTTAGAAGACCTTCTTCAGAGTATGGAATCTGGAGTTGGATAACTACAGTAGATCATAAGAAAATTGGGATTATGTATGGGTATGCTGCATTTTTCTTTTTATTAATTGGAGGGTTAGAAGCTTTAGTTCTTAGAATACAACTTGCCCAACCAGATAATAATTTTTTAAGTGCGGCTGAATACAATGCAATGTTCACCATGCATGGGACTACGATGGTCTTCCTAGCAATAATGCCAATTAGTGCTGCGTTCTTCAATTATCTCCTCCCTCTTCAAATAGGAGCTAGGGATGTTGCTTTCCCAAGATTGAATGCTCTTAGTTTTTGGATTTGGGTTTTTGGAGGACTTTTCTTATACTCAACATTCGTATTTGGAACAGCAGGAGCGCCTGAAGGAGGTTACCTAGCTGAGGAAGTCGGATGGCTTGGCAATGCTCCAAATGGTGGTTGGTTTGGATATCAACCTAATGCAGGTTTTAAATATTCGCCAGGAACTGCAATGGACTATTGGGCAATAGGCTTACAAATACTAGGAATTTCTTCTCTCGTTTCAGCATTTAACTTCATCGTAACAATACTAAATATGAGGACTCAAGGAATGAGATTGATGAGAATGCCTGTCTTTACTTGGATGACTTTTGCTGTAGCTTTTCTTCTTGCCTTTTCATTACCAATAATTGCAATTGCTCTCTTTTACGTAACTTTTGATAGACAATTTGGCACTACTTTCTTTTTGACTGAAGGTGGAGGAGATCCTGTTTTATGGCAACATTTATTCTGGCTATTTGGTCACCCCGAAGTATATATTCTTATTCTTCCTGCTTTTGGAATTGTTTCTGAAATACTACCTACATTTTCAAGGAAACCTCTGTTCGGTTATCCAGCGATAGTTTTTGCAGGTTTTGGTATTGCGTTTATCGGATTTGGAGTCTGGGCACACCATATGTTTGCTTCCGCAATCAGTCCTGTTGCACAAGCTGGGTTTGGTATCTCAACTATGATTATTGCTGTTCCCACAGGGGTAAAAATATTTAATTGGTTAGGAACAATATGGGGAGGTAAGTTGAATCTAAAAACCCCTATGTTGTTTGCTCTTGGTTTTATAGGAATGTTTGTTATTGGTGGTTTAAGTGGAGTAACCCACTCGGTTGTTCCAGCGGATACACAACAAACTGATACGTATTATATTGTTGCCCACTTTCATTATGTTCTNTTTGGTGGTGCAATGTTTGGAATTTTTGCTGGTTTATATTATTGGTTTCCAAAAGTTTGGGGGAAAATGTATAACGAGACTCTTGGTCAAATACACTTTTGGACAATGCTCATTGGATTTAATTTAACATTTGGACCTATGCACTGGCTTGGCCTTCAAGGACAGGTTAGAAGAACATGGGTATATGCAGAAGAGACAAATTTAGGCTTTTGGAATCTTATAGTTTCAATTGGAGCCTTTATTATCGCTTTATCAATACTTATATTTATGGCCAACTGGATGTACTCAAAAAGAAAAGGAGAAAAAGCTCCTTTTGATCCTTGGGATGCCAGAACAATTGAATGGACTATTCCTTCTCCTACACCAGTGTGGAATTTTTCAAAAGCCCCTCATGTTAAGGCATTAGATGATTTCTGGCATGCAAAATATGACGAAGATGAAGAAGGAAGAGCAGTAAGAAGAGATTCCGCTGATGCCTTACTAGCGCAACTTGAAGAAGAAGGTTTAAACCCAGAAGAAGAAATAGAATTGCCTAATCCTTCTTACTACCCCTTTGTTCTATCATCAGGTCTGCCATTTTTAGGATATGCTGTAATTTACAAATCAATTCCTTTAGCCTTAATTGGAGTCGTTCTTATATTGGTAGGTTCTTTTGGTTGGGCTACAGAGCCACTTGAAGAAGAGTTTAGGTCAGAAGAGGAAGAATGAGTGGAGGTCACGACTATCCGCATGAATCAACTGGTGTTGAGACTAGAAAACTTGGAATGTGGGTTTTTCTTTCAACTGAAATATTATTTTTCGGTACTTTAATAACTACATTCATGATCTTTAAAGGTCGTGATTTTCCTGGAATGAAATTAACTGATGTTTATGACATTCCTTTTACATCTGTAAGCTCGTTTGTTTTATTAATGAGCTCATTAACTATGGTGCTNGCCCANAATGCATTAGAAAATGAAGATCAAGAAAAAACAAGGGTTTGGCTTCTAGCAACAGCAATGCTTGGCTCTGTGTTTCTTGCCGGACAAATTTATGAATTTACTGAGTTTTACCATAAGGGNTTTGAGCTTTCTACAAATATTTTCAGTTCAACATTTTATGTTTTAACNGGGTTTCACGGACTACATGTTTTTATTGGTGTAGTTTTTCTAATTGGACTTTGGATAATTGGTCAAAGACAAAAAGGGTTGTCTTTAGATAGTGGGTTTAATCTTGAATTCATTGCATTATATTGGCACTTTGTTGATATTGTATGGATTGTTTTATTTACTGTGGTGTATTTAATCTAATGTCTGATAATCACAAAGAACACCCTACTCCAAAAAAATATGTTCAAATTGCTATATTTCTAGGAGTTTTAACAGCAATCGAAGTNGCACTCTATTACACAGAAGATATCGTAGGAGTTTTTACAGATCCTTTGTTAATTTTCTTAGCAATAGGTAAATATGTTGTTGTTGTTGGTTGGTTTATGCATTTACGCTTTGAAAATAAAATGGTTAACAGATTCTTTGCAGGAGGCATGATATTAGCAGTAATACTTTTTGCAATTGTAATGATCGAAAGAGCAGCAGGAGATTACTTTAATTAATGATTTCAATTACATGGCATCCCCATTTTGATGTATGGGCATTAATTTTTTCTTTAATAATTTTTTTTGAATACACAACTGATAACAACTTTCTAAAAAAAGATAAACGAAAATTTTGGTATTCAGGNCTTTTTNTTNTGTGGCTTTTCACTGATTGGCCAATACATGANATCGGTGAACAGTATTTATTTTGGGTCCATTCTTTAGAACATTTAGTTCTTGCATTAGTATCCCCTCCTTTATTGCTACTAGGAATGCATAGTGCTCAAAAAAAAATAATATCAGTAAAACCATTCATCAATCTTCTAAAAGTAACTAGNCACCCACTAGTAGCTTTTGTTCTTTTTAATACAGTAATGGTTGGTATGCACTGGAGTTTGATTGTTAATTTAATGGTGACAAATAAATTATTTCACTTTTTTATACATTCATTAATGCTTTTAGTTTCGTTAAATATGTGGGTACCAGTAATTGGCTTTACAGATAAAATAAAACAACTTGGCTCACCTGGAAAAATAGCATATCTATTNNTACAGTCATTATTTCCAACAATTCCAGCAAGCTTTTTNGCTTTTGGTAATGAGCCACTTTACTCTGCATATGTAGGNATTGATCAAGTATTTAACATTTCAACTATAGATGACCAAACCCTTGCAGGTGTGATATTAAAGCTTGGTGGAGGGGTTATATTATGGGCTTCAATATTAATAATTTGGATGCAATGGTATAAAACAGAAAAAACGTTTGATGATGTAGTTAGAAACTCTTCAAATGACTAAAATTCAAAGTGAGTCAAAATGGATGAAAAATTAGTAGAAGAAATTAGCAACTCAACAGGGGTGCCNCAAGAATTAGTATCTAGATCAGCTCAAGCAAGAGCTGAAGCAAACGGTGTTGATATCAATAATATTCTATCCAGTTGGTCTTCTGGTGAAGTTGTTGCTCCTAGTCCACAANCTGACAACCAAGAGCCAGTAGTTGCTGAGACTGTTGAGGAAGAGCCAGTAGTTGCTGAGACTGTTGAGGAAGAGCCAGTAGTTGCTGAGACTGTTGTAGCAACAATAGAAGAAGTTGCACCTCCTGTAACACTGTTTACAAAAATTATAAAAACACTCCAATACGGCTCCCTCTTTGGAGTAGTTGCTGGATTTATTCAAGCTTTTATTATTAGTTCTAANTTATACGATGGNCTTGTGCTTGAATCTGAAACTCTCAAATTAATTGCTAACTATGAGCAAAGTAAATATATTTTGAATTTAGCATTAACTACAACTTTCTTTGCAATAGTTAATGCCGTAAACATAAAAAAAATCCTAGATACTAACTTTGAAGGATTTGGGATTCACACTTCTGATAGAGAATCTGTTTTTCTTGGGTTAGGCTTAGGTTTAATCTTTGGTTCNTCAACTGGATTTTTAATAACTTCTAGTATTGGACAGGTAATCGAAGGAATCTTGCCAGAAGATCCAACAACTTATTTAATTCCGGTCTTTGGTTCTTTTTGGAGAGTTGTATTATTTGGTATATTTTCTCAAAGTCTTATAGCCTTAACAACAATGATATTAGGTGTCCCAAAAGGGCTTGATGTTTATGAACAAGAGCAAGCAGATATTGTTAGAAAAAGAATAACGGGATCAATCGTCGTACCATTAGGTGCGATTATTTCAGGGGGGATTGTATCTGTCTTTATTTCACAAGTATTTATAAACTTTCATGATTATGCTGTACTTTTTGCTTTGATAATTTCAGCAACTATNTTATTNTTTGCTTCAATCATGAGTTCAGCACCNAAAATTAAAATAACTAGAAATGAAGTCTTGATTGCTGGAGCAGGAATATTAACTTTAATAGTAATAATCGCAAGCGTTGCTGCTAGCCAACATTAATTCGAGGTGAAAGAAGTTAATTTTAAAGACGAAAAATTAGTCCAAGATTATCTAGATCAAGATAGATGGAGTGGAATAAAAAGAAACTATACATCAAAAGATGTCTCTTCTTTACGTTCTCCTTTCAAGGTTAGTAATACTATATCTGAAAAGGGATCTCTCTATTTATGGGAATTATTAAATAGAGAAGACACATGGGTTTCAGGATTAGGAGCTGCAACTATTCAACAAGGAGTCCAGATGCTAAAAGCAGGACTTNAAATTATCTATGTNAGTGGATGGCAAATAGCATCGGAAAGTAATATTGGAGATAATACTTATCCAGATTTATCACTTTATCCATCAAATAGTGGTCCGAACTTTATAAAAAAAATGAACAATACATTGCTAAGAATAATTTCTGAAAAAGAAATGAGTTCTCTCCCACCAATTGTTGCTGACGCTGAATCTGGCTTTGGGGGTATTTATAGTGTATTTAACTTAACTTCTCAATTCATTAACTCGGGAATTTCTGGTTTACACTTTGAGGACCAATTGGCGTCAGAAAAAAAGTGTGGACATATGGGAGGTAAGGTAGTTATTCCTACCCGTGAATTTATTAATAAACTAAATGCCTCAAGATTGGCTTCTGACGTACTAGAGACTCCAATAATACTTATAGCAAGAACTGATGCATTGCATGCAAATCTTATAACTTCTGATTTTGATGATGTTGATAAACCATATTTAACTGGAAAAAGAACACAAGATGGGTACTTTGAACTAAAAAACAATAAAGAATTGGCGATTACAAAATCCCTCTCTTATGCAGAATTTGCAGATGTAATTTGGTGTGAAACAAATGAACCAGACTTAGGATTTGCAAAAGAATTTGCAGATGAAATTAAATCTAAATTTCCAAAAAAACTTTTAGCATATAATTGTTCTCCATCATTTAATTGGACTGAGAAATTTTCTGATGATGAACTTACTAATTTTCAAAGCCAACTTTCAAATTACGGATATAAATTACAATTTGTATCTCTTGCAGGCTTTCATTCTATGGCTAGTGCGATGTATGAACTTGCAATAAATTATAAAGGTGGAAATATGAAAGCTTTTGTTGAACTCCAAGAGAAAGAAATTGATTTAGAAAAAAGAGGGTATACAGGAACAAAGCATCAACAAGAAGTAGGTTCGAATTATTATGAACAGGTCGGTGAGATAATCTTAGGTCAAGATTCTGAATTACTTTCTGAAAAAGACTCGACAGAAAATACACAATTTTAATAAAATAATTCTATGAGTTTCTTTAAAGATAAAACAATAGTTATGAGTGGTGGGTCTAGAGGTGTTGGTCTTGAAATAGCTAAAGCACTTGGGAAAGATGGAGCAAATGTTGCAATTCTAGCAAAAACTACTGAACCTCATCCAAAGCTTCCTGGCACCTTATATACAGCCGCTGAAGATATTGAAAAAGTTGGTGGTAACGCACTTCCATTAGTATGTGATATAAGATTTGAAGAACAAGTTCAAGATTCAGTTGGTCAAGTTGTTGAAAAATTTGGTGGTATAGATATTTGTATCAATAATGCAAGCGCTATACATCTAAGCGACACACTTAATACACCAATGAAAAGATATGATTTAATGCATAACATAAATGTTCGAGGCACATTTTTATTAAGCCAAACATGCATACCTCACCTCAAGAAAGGAGATAATCCACATATTTTAACTCTTGGACCTCCATTAGATATTGCAAGAAAATGGTTCGGAATAACTCTTGCTTATACTACTGCTAAATATGGGATGTCACTTATTGCTCATGGACTAGCGGAAGAACTTGGAGAATTTGGTATAGCTTCTAATTGTTTATGGCCTAGAACTGCTTTAGATACTGCAGCAGTGCAAAATGTAATTGGTGCAGAATTAGTTAAAGGTTCTAGAAAACCATCAATATATGCTGATGCTGCATATGCAGTCCTAAAAAGAGACTCCTCTGATTGCACAGGTAACTTCTTCCTAGATCAAGACGTTCTAGAAGAAGAAGGTGTCACCGATTTTGAACAATATGCAATTGAGCCTGGGCAACAACTTGTATCGGATTTCTTTGTTGATGACAATCCAGAAGATTGGATGCAACTTTAGCATAAAAATATTATGAGAAGTGCTTTTATAGTAGACGGTTTAAGAACACCAATTGGAAGACGGGGTGGATCTCTAAAGGGAATACACGCAATAGATTTACTAGGATTAGTAATTGAAAATCTAGTAAGCAGAAATGATATAGATCCTATTGATGTTGATGATGTAATTGCAGGATGCGTTTCTCAACTTGGAGAACAAACAGGAAATGTTGGAAGAAATGCTGCATTAGCTGCCGGACTACCGGAAAGTGTTCCTGGAACAACTGTTGACAGACAATGTGGATCTTCTCAGCAAGCTCTACATTTTGCAGCTCAGGGAATAATGGCTGGATCTTATGAAATTGCAATCGCTTGTGGTGTTGAAATGATGTCAAGGGTCCCAATGGGATCAACATTTAGTTACGAAGGACCTGAAGGTATTTCTACAGCATTTGGTCCAAAAATGTACGATCGGTATCCTGGGTTAGTTCCTCAAGGACTTTCTGCAGAAATGATGGCAGAAAAATGGGAACTAGGGAGAGAAGAGTTAGATGAAATATCGTACTCTTCGCACCAAAGAGCTATCAACGCTCACGATAAAGGATATCTTGAAAAGCAAATTCTAACAATTACTGATACATTAGATAAAGATGAAGGAGTAAGGCCCGAAACAACCAAAGAAATTCTTTCAGGGCTAGACCCTGCGTTTAAGCCGGATGGAGTTATTACTGCCGGAAATTCCTCTCAAATCTCTGATGGTGCAGCAGGGCTATTGGTGGTATCTGAAGAAATTGTCAATAAATACAATCTGGAACCATTAGCTAGGGTTGTTAGCATGTCAGTTGTTGGAACAGATCCTGTTTTAATGTTAAGCGGACCAATTCCAGCAACAAAAAAAGCTCTTGAGCAAGCTAAATTAAACCCGGAAGATATAAATCTAGTAGAAGTTAATGAAGCATTTTCATCAGTTGTAGGAGCTTGGAGAAAAGAATTTCCAGAAATTGATTATGAAAGCGTAAATGCTAATGGAGGTTCCATAGCAATTGGACATCCACTTGGAGCTACGGGAGCAAGACTAATGACAAATCTTGTGCATGAAATGAAAAGAAATAATCTTAGATACGGCTTACAAGCAATATGTGAAGGCGGCGGTACTGCGAACGGAACAATTGTTGAATTGGTTTAGATAATGAAACCACTTGCTGGGGTTCGTGTATTAGAAATAGCTTCAATTGGCCCTGGTCCTTTAGCTGCAAATATGTTTTTTGAATTAGGTGCTGAAGTAATTAGAGTAAATAACCCAAATGCTGTAGACCTGCTCCCTCCGAATACAGACCCCTCTCTGAGAAATCGTACAAATATAACCATAGATTTAAAATCAAAAGAGGGAATAAATCTAATAAATGAAATGTTGCCTGGGATAGATATATTTTTAGAGGGCAATAGACCAAATGTAATGGAGAAAATAGGTCTAGGGCCAAAAGATGTTCATAGTATTAATTCTGAAACAGTTTACATAAGGTTAACTGGATGGGGTCAGAAAGGTGGTCTAGAAAATGATGCAGGTCATGATATAAATTATCTAGCATTATCAGGAATGTTAAGTCTTTTAGGGAAAGAAGGTTCACCACCAGAACCACCTATTAACCTTTTAGCTGATTATGGATCTGGAACCATGTTTGCAGTAATTTCTGGAATTTTAGGCATATACGAAGTAAAGAATAATCAAAAAGAAAATCCAGTTTATGATGTTGCAATGTTTGAAGGAGTCTCGTATCTAGGGTCTTTAATGTTTGGCCTTAAAGATGCTGGAATGTGGGGAGACAAAAGAGGTACAAACTTACTTGATGGTGGTGCTCCATTTTATAGATGTTATGAAACAAAAGATTCTAAATACATTGCAGTAGGAGCTTTGGAAAGTAAATTTTTTAAAGAATTAATAGAAACACTGGATTTACCTCTTGAAATGATAGAAGAACAAATGATGTTTGATAAATGGTCCTCCCATGTTGAGACTTTTTCAAAAGTGTTTCTAAGTAAGTCTCGAGATGAATGGTCTAATATTTTTGTTAATACTGATTGCTGTGTTACCCCTGTTTTAACTCTTGATGAAGCAAGAAAACATCCCCATCCGGTTTCTAGAGACTCTTATTTAGACAACTTTCCAAGAGGAAATAATATGATTGAAGATAAGCATAGCCAACCTATTGTAAAAAATATTAACGAAATATTTGAGGAACTAAATATAAGTAAAAACTTTATAGAAGAACTTGAGAAAAACGGGACTCTCTCAATAGAATAAGACTATGCCAATAGATCCAGAAATATTATTGAAGAAAGAGCTTGATGAAGTTGAGGGTTCATGGACAGAAGAAAGAGTCATACTTTATAATATTGCAGTTGGAAGTAGTCAAGACCCACTGAATAAAAGTGACCTGGAGTTTACAGTTGGATCTAATCCAAAAGTAATACCTTCTTTTGCAGCATGTATTTACCCTATGGAGTCTGTTTTTTCAATCATAGGAAGTGAGGGTCTTGAGGTTTCTCTAACATCTCTTCTTCATGGTGAGCAAAAAATTACAATCCATAAAGATATTCCATCGAGTGGTACAGCTGTAACCAAAGCAACAATTACAGCTGTTGAAGATTACAAAAAATTTGCATCAGTAACTATTACCTCTGATTCTTATTTAGAAAATGAAAAAATAGCAACTGCTGAATCAGTTATGTTATTTATTGGAGAAGGTGGTTTTGGAATAAAGCCTGAAAAGAAAGAAAGAATTACTCCTCCAAAGCGAGATCCTGATAAAGTTCTTGAGTATAAAACTCTTGATAATCAAGCAATCCTTTACAGAATTCCTTCTGGTGACAATAATCCTCTACATGTGGATCCTGACTTTGCAAAAATGGCAGGATTTGAAAAGCCAATCCTTCATGGTCTTTGTACATATGGAATCACATGTAAGAAAATAATGGAAAGTGATTTTGAAAATAATCCTCTAAAAGTTTCTGAAATATCTACAAGATTTAGCGGACCTGTAACTCCTGGAAATACTTTAGAAATCCATGCTTGGTCCGAGGAAGATTATACAATTGCGAATGTAATTGAAAAAGAGACAGAAACAATAGTTTTAAAAGACTTTATTTTGAGAAAAAAAGAAAATTAATTTCCAAAGAAGTCTAAAACGTTTTCCCAAGCTTTCATTTCGCCTTTAAAAAGCTCTGTATATTTACAGTTTGTACAAGTAACTGTTAAAAATTTTCTATTTTGCACATTAAGAAATCGTGAAAAACCAGTACCTGTCATAGTTACTCTGTCTTCTTCATATTTCATGCTGTTGCACTTTGAGCAATACCAAGTTTTTTTCTCCATGACAATATTGTAGTATTTACATATGGGGAAATCCGATAAAGTATCTTACGGGAAAATTCTTTTCTTTGCTTGTTTATCTTTAATTGTTTCTGCATGTGGTTCTGGAGATGCTTCTGGGCCTGAAGCACAAATTGTAAGGGTTGTTGATGATGAATTCTCTCCAAAAATACTAAGAGTTCCTGTAGGAAGTACCGTTATTTGGGAATCTGGAGGAGCAAACGATCACAATGTAATCGCAAGTGATGGTTCCTGGCAAGCTGTTTCTTCTGATTATTTTGAATATGGAATAATAACAAAAGGCGATCAGTTTGAACATACTTTTAATGAAGCTGGTGTTTATGAATATTATTGCCCTTTTCATGGAACAAATAACAAGGGTATGGTTGGAATCATAATTGTTGGAGATGTAGATTATGTTCCACCTCCTGAAGAGGTAAACACTGCTTTGAGCACAGATGTTTTAGAAGTAGGAAAAAGTTTACAGTATGAAACTATACAAAGTGCAGTAGATGCAGCTAAAGCTGGAGATTTAATTTTGATTAATTCAGGAGTGTATAACGAAAGTGTCACAATAACTACCCCTTATTTAACAATTAGAGGAAAAGATAGAAATGGTGTAATCATAGATGGAGAGTTCATGAGAGAAAATGGAATCCAAATTTATGACACTGATGGAGTAAGTGTTGAGAATCTCTCAGTAAGGAACTTTTCATTAAATGCAGTTTATTGGAATGGCAGTAAAGGCTACAAAGCTTCTCATGTAACTGTATATAACAACGGTGACTATGGTGTTTATGCATTCGACTCAACAGATGGAGTTTTTGAAAAAATATACGCTTCGGGTCATCCAGATAGTGGGATTTATATTGGGCAGTGCTATCCCTGCAATGCATTAATTTATGACAGTGTAGTTGAGGGAAATGCACTTGGATATTCTGGTACAAATGCTGGAGGTCATTTGTATATATATAACAACATATGGAGAGACAATATGTCTGGGATTATACCTAATACTCTTGATTCAGAACTAAATCCACCAGGAAGAGAAACAACTATTGTGGGAAATTTAGTTGTAGACAACAATAACTATGAGGCTCCCGCAAATCGTTTTGGATTGGTCGCTCAAGGAATGGGTATTGTTATGCCTGGGAGAGTTGGAGATGTTGTTGAAAAAAATATAGTTATTAATCACGATAAATATGGGCTAGTAGCAAGTCCAATGTTAGATGTAAACCTATATTTTTCGCAGCATGTAAGGGTGAAAAATAATGTAATTATGGACTCAGGTTATACAGACTTAGCTTTAGCTGGACCATGGGGTCCTGGTAATTGTTATGAAGGTAATATTTATCAAACATCCACTCCTCCATTACTTGAGCAATTACATGATTGTGAATCAGTAGGGAATGGTTCTCTCTTGTCAAGATTCCCACTTCAAGGAGATGTTTCAGGTTTGATGATGCTTGCAGGTCTTTTCGCAGATGCGGCAAGCCAAGAAGCTCCTAAAGCTAGATATAAAGACTATCCCTGGCCAGAACCACAAGAGAATATGACATTTGCAGACATAAATAAACCATCACCAGCAATAAATTTATTTTACGTACCGGATATGAATTCATTAGATCTTCCGTTTCATCTATTGGGTGGAGATAGTATTGAAGATTTAATAGGAGCAGAAAAGGAGATAATTATGAGTGGAGTACCAATTACAAGCCCGAACGTTTGGCAATTGTTATTTCAACTTTACGGATATCTAATGCCTTTTGTTTTATATGCAGCTTGGGCTGCATTAGCAATCAAAGATATTGATTCGAATGAGAAAGTTAAGGGAAGTGGAAAGTATATGTGGCTAGCAATAGTTTATCTTGTGCCATTTTTTGGTGTTTTAATATACCACCTTGCAGGACCTAGCGCAATATCAAGAAGTACAAAGGTTGCAGCAATAGGTGGAGGTCTAATTAGCTATATAGTAATACTTGTAGCTGGTGCCGTAATTAGTGGTTTAGTTTAACTACTAATAAACTTATTAATCTAGAAATATTTATATGAACTACAAAAAAGTTTTGTGTTATGGAACAATTAACCCTGATTTAATGTACTTTATTGATGAAATTCCTGAAGTTGGAGGAGATATCAGAAGTAAAGATTATAAAATTAGAGCAGGTGGAACAGCCATTAATTGCGCTGAAAACATAAATAATTGGAATATAGACACCTCAATAATGGGAAACAGTATCGGTAGAGATCCACTAGGAGATTATTTATTAACTTATCTAAAAAACAATAAAATTGGACATGAAGATATTATTTTGAATGACCACCTTACTCCTACATGCTCAATTTATATTGATAGTGATGGAGAGAGAACAATAATATCCTCTGGTTATGAAAATTGTGAGTGGAATTCTTTGAGCGAAATTGAAAATTTTGATTCTCTCATTATTGATAGATATTCAATTAAATATATAAAAGAAGAGCTTAAGAAAAAAGACCTTACTAAGGTCTTTGTGACACAAGCGGGATACGACGAAAAGATAGATTACAAAATTGACTTCCTGGTAGTAAGTAAGGATGAAATAGATGTAGTCGAAGCTAACAGACTTTTAAATGAAGATTTTGTAAACTGGATTCTTCTTACTTCGTCTAACCTCCCAGCTCGTTTGTTAAGTAAAGATGGCGTTATTGAAATTGTGCCTCCAGATTTTAAAACAATAAACTCAACAGGTGCGGGAGATATTACAGCGGCTTATATTGGAGCTTTCGGTATAGAAGATGTAATTGAAACAACAAAAAATGCTTGCGCGGCAGGGGCATTATTAGCTGGGACCTCTACATTCCCTTCTTTAACAAAAATTAAAGAAGTTTCAGAATTAGTTGAAATAAATCCTCGCTAACCTTTTTTATAAAATAAGAAAAATATATTAGAATAAAATCTATGGCTGTTGCATATAAAGCTCCTGTAAAAGATATAGTTTTTGGCTATGAGGTAATTGATTCATACAACATTCTCAGTAAAATTTCAGCTTTTAGTGATTTTTCAGAAGATATCGTTATCCCAACAATGGAAGAATGTGCAAAATTTGCTGAAGAAGTTTTAGCTCCTATTAATTCAGTTGGAGACCAAAAAGGAGCCACTATTGAAAATGGTGTTGTCACTATGCCAGATGGGTTCGTAGAAGCTTATAAAAGCTTCTCTGAATCAGGATGGGCCTCAATCTCTCTTCCTTCTGAAATAGGCGGAGGAGGTATGCCTATAACGCTTTCTGGGGGAACTCTTGAAATTTTAAGTACTGCAAACTTAGCATTTGGGCTTGCACCAGGACTGAGCGCTGGTGCAATTTCTGCTATTAATTTTCATGGAAGCGAAGAACAAAAACAAAAATTTCTACCTAAATTAGTGTCTGGTGAGTGGACTGGAACTATGAATCTGAGCGAACCTCAGTCTGGCTCTGATTTAGGAACGATAACTACAAAGGCAGAAGACCAAGGTGATGGTTCATATAAGATAACAGGAACTAAAGTTTGGATTACCTTTGGAGAGCATGACATGACTGAAAATATAATTCATCTTGTTCTTGCAAAAGTGCCTGGTTCGCCAGAAGGAACTAAGGGAATCTCTATGTTTATTGTCCCTAAAATAAAAATTAATGACGATGGCTCATTAGGTGAGAATAATAATGTGAACTGTATCTCTATAGAGGAGAAATTGGGCATTCATGCAAGCCCAACATGTGTTATGGAGTATGACGGATCTGTTGGTTATCTAATTGGTGAAGAAAATAGAGGCTTAAATTATATGTTTACCATGATGAATGAAGCCAGGGTCTGGGTTGGAGGACAGGGATTGGCATGTGCAAATGGTGCGTTACAAGGTGCAGCACAATATGCAAGAGATAGAGTTCAAGGAAGACCTATTGGAATGTCAAAAGAAGATGCTAAAAATTCAACAATTATTGACCACGCTGATGTTAGAAGAATGCTTATGACAATAAAAGCTTATGTCGATGCGATGAGATACCTTATGTATGACAACCAACTAATGATGGATCTAGAATATTTTGCCGAAGATGAAGAAACAAAAGCTTTTGGTGAAGAAAGGTGTGGGATACTGACACCAGTAACAAAAGCATGGGTTTCAGATCTAGGCGTAGAGCTCTCTTCAGTAGCTATTCAGGTATATGGAGGTATGGGGTATGTGGAAGAAACAGGGGTAGCCCAATATTTAAGAGATTCAAGAATAGCTCCTATCTATGAAGGAACAAATGGGATTCAAGCTTTAGATTTAATGTTTAGAAAACTGCCTTTAGACAATGGTCAAGCAATGCAAAGGCTTCTTGATGATGTAAATAAAGTTGTTGAAGAGATGAAAGGCGAGGATGACGTTGTAGCCTCTATGGCAGAAAAGCTAGAAACTGAAGTTGCAAAACTGTCAGAAATAACAATGTGGCTAGGTTCAAAAATGCTTGAAGGCGAATTAGTTGATGCTAGTGCTGGCGCAACACCCTATTTAAAAATGTTTGGACAGGTATTAGGTGGATATTATATGGGCAAAGCAGCTATTCTTGCCAATAAAAAACATACAGAAACAAATGATGATTTTTATGCAGATAAATTAACTCTATGTAATTTTTATATGGAACAACTACTCCCACTTGCTTCCGGTTATGCCTCTTCAATAACTGCTGGCAAAGATGATCTTTTTGCAATGAAAGCAGAAAATTTTTAATTGATAGAATCACTTAAAGATAAAAATAAAACAATTGCTTTAGTTGGAGCAAGCAATGACCCAACGAAGTATGGAAATAAAATCTTATTAAACCTTAAATCTAAAGGTTTTAATGTAGTTCCAATTAATAATAAAGAGGAAGAAATAGATGGTTCACCTTCTTATAGAAGTGTTACGGATATTAAAGATTGCCCTTCAATAATAAATTTTGTTGTGCCTCCAAATATAGGTATTGAAATTACAAAAGACCTAGTAGAAAAAGGTTACGATAACTTTTGGTATCAACCTGGTGCAGAAAGTGAAGAAATTTCAAATTATTTAAAAGAGCAAGGTAAAAACTATATTGATGATCAGTGCATTATGGTTGTTGCAAAATAGAAATTATTAGTCGTCCGTACTTTTATTTACTTCATCCAATTCTTCGAAAGACTTTTCTAATTTATTTACACGAGTAGTTTTTAGTTTTTCAAAAGACTCAACAGTCTGATCCAACCGTTTAGTAACATCGTCAAAAGATTCAATAAATTTCCTTATTTCATTCTTAACTTTTTCATGGGTAGCAAGAATATTCTTTGTGTCTGTTTGCAAACTAAAGAGCTTCATTGAGTGTCGTATAGTTTCTAGATAAGCCATCAAAGTTTGTGGGCTAACTAATATTACTTTTTTGCTAAACGCATACTGAATAACAGGAATCCTGTCAGCTCCTATTTCTGATGTAAGTAAGAAATGATAGAGACTTTCAAGTGGAACATACATTAGTACAAAGTCCACAGTTCCTTCCTCAGCCGATATATATCCTTCACGACCCGCTGTTTCATCAATTTTTGTTTTAATTGCTTTATCTATAAAATCTCTGTTCTTTGATTTTATTGACTCTGTTATTTGCTTTCTTGATGCTTCATCAAGGGTTTCATCTTCAAGATCTCTGTTTAATTTTGAAATCTCCATATATGTGGTTAAAGGAAATTTTGAATCCATATTTATTGTTTTATTATCTGGAAGATAAAAAGTAAAGTCTGGCTTTGTTCCTTTCTCCATAATCTTTTGTGTTTCATAATGGACCCCGTCCTTATACTCCATGATTCCTAGAAGGTCTTCGACCTGAAGCTCTGCCCACTGTCCTCGACTTTGATTGTTATTTAGAACAGAAATTAAATTTCTTGTTTGTTGATCTACACCGCTTATGGAACTTTTAATTTCTCCAGTTTTCTCTAAAAACTCTTTAACTGTTTGATCTGATTTATCTAAAAGTTTATAAATTTGTGACTCTTCATTCTCAATAATTTCACTAACTATTCCTTTAATCAGATACTCATCATCATTATCTTTTTCATCATCTTTTTTCAATGAAAAATAAAGATTCGCTCCAAGAAGCAAAATAATTAATATATAAAATGCAATTTCCATAGTTTAAGAATAGCAATTAGTACGGACAATTTGACAGATAAGAGGGTTCCCATCCTAGAGAAATCCCTTATCATAAATCTCTTTTACATAGTATTATAGCTTTTAGGTAATAAGCCTGTTACCTCAAAAAAGAGTTCAGGAAACTGGACTCTTTTTTATTTTATTTTTTTTGCAAGATTAACAACATCATGCATAGTTTTTACAATCTCTTCTGGGTTGTAATATTTTTTAAATAGTATTTTTCTAGAATTTACAAGTGTGTCAGTTATTTTTAATCTTCTAAGTTTTTTTCTTTGGCTTCGAACAAGATCTTCATTTCTCTCTATGAAAAGTTTGGCTACATGGTCGTCGTCTCCTTCAAACTCACCCCTCCAATTAATCTTTACTCCCATATTTAAACTTTCTGGAAAATAAGTAACGAAAGAAACATACGTTGTTGATGATTCGCCGTGGCCTTCTGTATATACAATTATTTCGCACTTATAACCATCTATTATCCCGGACGTAATTTTTTCCTTGTGAATACTTTCTGGAGGACTATAAACAAAATCTAATTTCTCTGACGCTTTAATTAATGCTTCATTAATCTTTTTGCTAGAAGTTTTAACTAGCCATATAATTCCTAGAATAAAAATTATTGATATTAGTGAAATAATTAATACTCGGAGCATGACAATATCTAAACTGTGTCAAAAAGCTTTTTAAAACTAAACTTGAAATTATCTGATGAGTAATTGCTTAATATAAAATCTTTTGCATTGTTGCCAACATGGATTGCATCTTCATAATTATTTTTAATTTCTTGAATTTTATTAGTAAGGCTTTCTAAATTATTGCTCTCAAATATATATCCAGTTTGTCCATCTATTACAATATCTCCCATTCCTGGTGCGTCGGTTACAAGAACAGGGCATGCAGTAACCTGCGATTCAAATATTACCCTTGCTAAACCTTCAGAAACTGAAGGTAAAATCATCAAGTTTGTCTCTGAATAATGCTCCATCACTGATTCTCGGTTTACAGAACCAGTAAATGTAACTTGATCTTCTAATTCATATTTCTGAACAAGTGCTTCCAATTGAGATAGATAGTTTTCATTTGGTGTTGGGCCAACAATATATAATTGTATGTCTTTACTTTTAATTTCATTGAGAGCTTCAATAATTAAGTGTGGCTTCTTTCTATCTGTGACACTTCCTATGAATAAAATTTTAAATTCTTTATTGGCCTGTCTAACTGGATTAATATCTTTAAAATTATCAAAATCAACCCAAGCTGGAAATCTAGTTATTTCTTTATTCTGATTTATTTCTCTTACTTGTGCTTCTGTAGAAGAAGAGACAGCTCTTAATTTATCGGCTTTATCTAGTGTGTACTGAGCCATTCTCCTGAATACTTTTTTATATAGATTTGGAAATAATAAGTTCTTCTCAAGGCTTAGTGTCTCAATAAAATCTCCATGAGTTTCAATAATTATTTTTGTTTTTATATTCCTTATTCTTAAACCAAGGATAGAAAAAAAACTTGAAACTGGGTCTTGATATGAAATTATCTCTATGTTGTTTTTTTTAACAACTGTTGGAAGAGCAAAGACTGACAAAAAAAATATTTTTATATAATTTAAAATTCTATTTTTAACCTTTTTATGTAAATAAAGTTTTGTATTTCCAGATGTTTGATAAGTTTTTTTATCTGCAAAAGCGAAAATATGTAAGTTGCAAATTTCATTCAAATATTTAAATTTTTTTTCTATATTTTCAGTAAGAGGTACTTCATATGTAGTTGGAGCTACAAAAAGAACATTTTTCATAGCTCTAGAAATCTATCTAGCTCTTCTACAAGTTCATGGTCATGTGTCCATGGAATGCCGTGGGTGGCGTCAGTAAATATTTTAGATTCTACATTCTCTAAACCATTTATTATTTCAGATGAAATATGTTCTGGGACCAAGCTGTCTTTACCTCCTGTTAAGACTAGTGTCTGTGTTTCTATTTGATCTAACCAGGGTCTTGCATCAAAAGGTACTACAAACCTTCCTCCGTCAGCATAAATAAAATTATCTTTTGATTTATGTAAATTATTCCAAGCCCATTCTGAGTATTCATTCTTCACGGCTTTTGACTTTCTTAAAAATGAATATTTTGATTGTGGATTTGAATTTGGAAACAGCCTCTCTCTTATTCTTACTGCTGCTACAAACAATTTAAATAAAGGTGATTCCGCGCTAAAGCCTTGCCAACTAAATGGTGTGATTAATACTAATTTTTTTATTAAGTTTGGATTTTTCCTTGTAATGCTTAATGCAACAGCACTGCCCATAGACCAACCAACTAAATAACATTTTTTTATATTCAAATTATTTAAAATACTAATTACCGTGTCCGCATTTTCATCAATGTCCCACCTCTCCCAACTTGCATCTGATTTTCCATGATTCTTAAGATCAATAGCTACAAAAGAGTTTTTTGTTTCATATTTTGGTAAAACTTTAAACCAGCTTCCCAAAGAATCGGAGCCCCAACTATGTAAAAAAACTATTGGTGTTGTGCCTTCAACATAAGATTCCCTAATAAAATACTCTTTTTCGCGGATATAAATTGTTCTTCCGGAAATTTTTGAAGGATGAAGTTGTGTTATCCCTTCTGTTTTACTTTTTTTTGTCTCGACTAAATTTTTTACAATAGCACTAAAAGCAAATATTTTGGTGAGTGTTTTAATCATTATTTAAATAATATTTATCTTTTCATTATATTTAGTATTTATTTCGCCTATTTCCCAAATATCAATTCCGTAAGTTTCTTTAACTTCTTTAGGATTAATTGCTGAATTACCAGGAAGAGAAATCAATAATCCCCCGCTTGTTTGAGCATCGCAAAATAGTTTAATTTTGTCATCTTCAATTTTGTAAATTAGCTTATCTTTTACAGAAGCAAAGTTTCTTTGACTACCTGAGGGATATATGTCTTTTCTAAGAAGCTCTTCTACTCCGTTGATTACAGGGATCTTATCCGAGTTTATTTCTGCCGATAGCTTTGTATCTCTTATCATTTCTGATAAGTGACCAAGCAAGCCAAAACCTGTTATATCTGTTAGGGCGTTTGCATTATGATCTTTTGCAAACCTAAGTGCCTCTTTGTTTAGTCCAACCATAGTATTTGTAGCTTCTAAAATCTCTTCCTCTGATGCAATATCTTTTTTAATTGCTGTTGCTATGATTCCTATGCCTAGTGGTTTTGTTATATAGAGGGTATCTTTATCCGAGATGCTGTTGTTAAGCAAAGGATTGTCTTTAATAATCCCTGTTACAGAAAAGCCATACTTTGGTTCTTTATCGTCAATACTATGACCACCAATTACTGTACAGCCTGCCTCACCCATTATGTCTAAACCTCCATTTATTACTTCGGCTAAAATATCAAAACCTATCTCTTCTCTTGGCCAACAAACTAATTGAAGTGCAGATATAGGCTCTCCTCCCATTGCATAAATGTCTGATAAAGCATTGGCTGCTGCAACTCTTCCCCAGTCATAAGGATTATCAAGAATCGGTGTAAAAAAATCTACCGTTTGTATTATTTTTGTTTCCCCAACATTAATGACTCCTCCATCATCAGGGTTCTCTAAACCAACAATTAAATTTTCAGATTTAAGAGCTTTATGTTGTTCAAATTGCTTCAAAACTTGAGCAAGCTCGCTTGGTGCGAGTTTACAAGCTCAACCAGAGCCGTGAGAATATTGTGTTAATCTCATTGCACCTCCTAATTTGAAAGCTTTCTACTCTTTTCTCTTTCTACTTGTTCTTTAAAATAGTTTCTAATTACAGGCAATAATTTATCTTCTGAATATTCTTTATTGTCTATTTTGTTAACAAATCTTGCGTGTTTCGCAGTGGAGAGAACAAAAACAGAATCGACTTCATATAAGTCTTCAATAGAAATTCTTTCAATTGAAACATCGATATCGTAATTATCTCCAATTTCAATAAGAGAGCGACGAGTTACTGAGTCTAAAATTCCTAGGTCTAAATCAGGAATAAAAACTTTTCCAGCTTTTATCCATGCAACAGAAAACGAAGGACCCTCGAGAACAATATTGTCTTTATTAAGAAGTAAGGAATCGGTAAATCCTTCTTTTTCTGCAAGTCTTGTATGGCTCATATTCATTGCATATGATGTAGATTTTGCTGCTATGTTACTTACTTCGTCGATTTGAAAATCACCACCTGACATCCAGTGAGCTTTGTGTGACTGTAAGGAGTAGTAGTCGGGAACAGGAATCAGATCTTGATAAAACATATAAACTTTTGATTCTTCTTTTGAAGCTCCTCTCCCAATTATGACTCTCATATAACCGGAGTCATAATTAGAAGCTACTCTTACTAAGTCTTTTTCAATTTTATCAAAATCAATATTGTCAAAATGCATTTTTTGAGCAGATTTCTTGAACCTTTCAATATGTTCTTCAAGGGCAAATAAAAAGCCCTGATGGATTGCTATGGCTTCAAAAATACCGTCACCTCTCCATATAACTAAATCTTCAACTGGTATTTGAAACTCTTCTTTAGTAACTTCCTTACCGTTAATTAAATACAATTTATGACCTGTCTCTTATGTAAGTATTAGTAATTGGCATTCTCCTGTCTTTACCAAAAGCTCTACTAGTTAATTTTACACCAGGTGCAACCTGTTTACGTTTATACTCATTTCTGTCTATTTTTTCGAGAATATCAAATACAACTTCTTTATCAATATCAGAATTTATTATTTTTTCTGAAGAAAAGTCAAGCTCAATATACATTTTTAATATTTTATCTAAAAGATCATACTCAGGGAGCGAATCAGAATCATATTGATCTTCACTTAGTTCAGCGCTTGGTTTTTTTTCTATTATATTTTGTGGAATAACTTTCGATATAGAGTTTCGATAATCAGATAATTTATATACTTCAGTTTTATACACATCCTTAAGTAAGGCAAAACCACCAACTAAATCTCCGTAAAGTGTTGAATAACCAACTGCCATTTCTGATTTATTTCCAGTAGAAACAACCATCGCTCCTAATTGATTAGATAAACCCATTAGTATATTGCCTCTAATTCTGGATTGTATATTCTCATCAACAACACTTTTTAAATCATCATTAAGATTATCTTTTAATAAATTTCTAAATTTTTCAGCAGTTTCTTCAATGTTTATAGTATTTAATTCTATATTTAAATTGTCCGCAAGCTCTTTGGCGTCGTCTAAAGAGCTTTTTGGATTGAATTTTGATGGCATTGCAACTCCAATAACATTATCCGAAGTTAAGGCATCCACAGCAATCGTCGCTGTTAAGGCTGAATCTATCCCCCCAGAAAGACCAACCAGAACTTTTTTAAAGTTATTTTTTTCTACATAGTCAGATAAACCCATCTTTAAAGCTGCATACATTGACTCAAGCTCACTTAAAGAATCTGATGTTTTTAAAGGTGGTAAATCAGATTTTTTTTCATTTACGATTAACTTGTTTTCTGATTTAACATTTTTAATTTCTAGTTCTAAATCAAAGCTAAAAATTTCTTCTGAAAATTGTCGTGCCTCATATATTATATTGCCCTCAGCATCAACTAGAAAAGAACCGCCATCAAAAACTAACTCATCTTGCCCTCCGACCATGTTTAAATAAAGAATCGGTACTTTTAATTTTTTTGCTTTATCTCTTACATTCACTTTTCTTGACTCTGTCTTGTTAATATCAAATGGGGAAGCATTTATATTAATTATTAGTGATGCTCCTTGTTTAACTTGCTCTTCGGCAGGCCCATTATTAATCCAAACATCTTCACAGATGTTAATTCCAACTGCAATATCTTCATACCAAAATATTTCTTCCGGCTTTGTCCCTTTTGCAAAATATCTAGCTTCATCAAAAACTGAATAATTAGGAAGATAACATTTGTGATAAATACCTTTTACATCTCCATTTTGGACTATTGCTGCAGCATTAGTTATATTTCTATCAACATTATCCATAGTTTGCTCTTCCAAGCTTCTGTCAACAAAACCTATGACTCCACTTGTTCTTCCAGAAAATTCTGCAATCTCTTCTAATACTGCGAAATTTTTTCCTACAAAACTTTCTCTTAAAAGCAGATCTTCTGGAGGATAACCAGTAACGCAGAGTTCTGGAAAAACAACTATATCTGAATTGATTTTTTCTGCTTCTTCTAAAGTATTTAAGATTTTTGACTTATTTTCTTGAATTGCTCCAACTGTAAAAGACAATTGTGCACCAGTTATTCTTAATTTTTTTGTTTCCACAATTTAATGATAGATTGTTGGTTAACTAAGAAGAGACCTTAATGTCTATATCTTTTGATTCCTCTATCCATTTAGTAACTCTTTTAAGTGAAGGCATTCTATCAACAATTTCTTGTTTGTTGTTTATTGCTGACATTGATTCATGAAGTGACTCTGGGTTTCTTCTTTTAAGTTCTGAGACACTTTCAACACCTACAGCCTCTAATAAGTCAGAATAATCTCTTCCAAGGTCTCTTATTTTCATCAACTCAGCTCTTTTTGCCCAATGAAGTAATTTTGGAGAACTAATTCCAGTTTCTTTAGTTAATAATGCTCTTCCTGATCTTGATGATGCGATTTGTAAGAATGTTACAGTTGTACGAACTCTTGCTCTTCTTAATTTTGTAGCCTCAATGTGAGTCATGCCGTTTATCGAATTTATTGAAGTCATTATTAAATTGTACAAAAATATTTTTGTAAGTTAACAAATTTTTTAAAGAGATTTTCCCACTCTCAAAAATCTTTCTGCTCGTCATAATCAGTTGGTTCTAAAAAATTAAAATTTACTATCTTTGATTTGTACTCTGATGAATCGAAAAAGTCTACTAAATCAAAATTTTTGAATAAAGAGTCATCTTCACCAAGAAGATTGTCATAAGTGAGAAGCTCAAGCTTACTCCAAAAGTACTTTGGTACAATAATTGGGTAATTTAACTTATAACGATATTTTGAAATCACAACTTCATCATCTTTTTTTTTCGTTTTTATTAATTTATCAATAATTTTATTATTTACAGAAGGCTGATCAGCCATAAAAATCATCGCACTATCTATTTCATTATTTTCACTTAAGTAAAACAATGCTGTCCTAATAGATGAAACAATCCCTTCCTCCCAATTCTCATTTATTAGTATTGTGCTTTCTTTAAAATCTAGTTTTTCAGTAATTGTGTCATTTTCATGACCTAGCACCACAACCGTTTCATCAAGATTAGAAGTTACTGTGTCCACTACTGTNTCTAAAATAGTCTTNCCTTTATATTCTGCTAATTGTTTTGGAAANCCCATTCGAGATGAGTCTCCAGCAGCAAGAATTACCCCAGCTATCACTTAGGCTCCAGGTAAAAAAAGTGAACTTGCTACGCTAGATCCTACTACTAATAAAATTGTTTCAATATTTCTTAAGTAGTACACTTGCTTCAATCCAGACCCTAGACAAACAATCGAATAAATCCCTGTAAAGAGCATTATCAAGCTTTGNAAACCTATTGAATCAATGAATAGTATCGGTGCGTTTAATAGAGCTGGTACAGATGAGAATCCATAAATCACTAAAATTTGAAAGAAGCTTGGGTCTTTTCTTAACAAATACTTAGTAATTAAATATATAAAACTTATACCAAAAAGTGCTGATGCTAATCCTGTTCCTAATGCAGTAGTTAATGCAGTGGTTGAAGCTTCTGGAGCAAATGTAGCCTCAAGTTCAGCAATAACATTTCTAATCTCTATTAAAGATTCTTCTGGAAGCCCGCTTGCTATAAGGGATAAATTACTTTTAAGAAACTCTGAAAAATTTCTAATCAAAGTAAAAGCTGAAAGAATAGATATTAAATAACTAACAACCCATATTGCTCCAGCTCTTTGGCCGGATGATGAGTCCATAACTAGTTCGTTATAAACGCTTTTGTCCAACTTCAAAATTCTATAAATAATGTTATTATTTCGCATATAAATATTCTCTTCTTTAAAATCTAGTGTATGACTATAACAAAAGTAATATCTTATTTTATTTCTTTAGCAATGATTAGTGTAATTTTATGGGCACAAAATCAAACTAGTTTATTTGATTCTATTATTCCNACATTACCTTGGGGTATTGTTTCACTAGTTGACTTATATTCAGGCTTTATACTTATCGCAATCTGGATGATCTATAGAGAAAAAAATTATACTTCTGTTGTTTGGGTCTTCTTTTTAATGATATTAGGAAACCTGACAACAGCTGTTTACGTAATTTATTGTNTAAATAATTCAGAAAATGACATTAAGAAATTCTTTTTAGGTAAAAATATTTAGTCTTTCTTTAAGTTATCTAACAAAATTAAAGAAACGTCTCTCACCTTAACGTTGTCTCCTTCTCCTAGCTCTTTTACGCCATCATCCATCATGATGTAACAGAAAGGACAAGCTACAGCTACCTCGTCTGCACCGGTATCTATGGCTTCTTGAGATCTCTCTATATTTACTTTTTTACCAGTGTTTTCTTCCATCCACATTCTTCCACCACCAGCACCGCAACAAAAGCTTTTTGTTCCTTGACGCTTCATTTCCCTTATTTCTATACCACCAATTGAACCTACTATTTCTCTTGGAGCAGTGTATATATCATTATGCCTTCCTAAGTAGCATGAATCGTGGTATGTAATTGAGTAAGGCTTGTCTGTTGATCCAACTTCAATCTTTTTTGATTGAACAAGTTCTGTTAATAGTTGACTATGATGAATTACTTCATAGTTTCCACCTAGCTGAGGATACTCATTAGCAATAGTGTTAAAACAGTGGGGGCATTGAGTTATAACTTTTTTAACATTTAAATTATTCATATTTTCAATGTTTTGAATTGCAAGCTGTTGAAAAACAAATTCATTCCCTGTTCTTCTAGCTGAGTCACCTGTACAAATTTCTTTTGGACCTAGGACCGCATATGAAACATTTGCTCTTTTAAGTAAAGTTGCTACTGCTTTTGTAACAGGAATATTTCTATCATCAAATGCTCCNGCACAACCGATCCAATAAAGNTATTCGATTTCTTCTTTATTATTTTCTTCCAATAATGGAATATCAAAGTCTAAATCTTCAGACCATTTCATCCTATCGTTTTGNGAAGCACCCCATGGGTTTGATGAGTTCTCCATTGCAACATAAGCTTTACCAAGCTCAGTAGGAAAGTCTGACGCCATCAATGCAAGGTGTCTTCTCATATCCAATATTTTGTCTAATATTTCAATATTCACAGGACAAATTTCATCACAAGCTTTACATGAGGTACAAGCCCACAACTCTTCTGGTGTTACCCTTTCAAACACACTAGAAGTTTTTACTTTAAGATCTATGGGTGTTGTGACTGTAGCCGGTACAGGTGGCTCTCCTGTATCTGACATAACTTGACCAACTTTAAGAATTATTTCTCTTGGGTCTAATGGTTTACCAGTTAAATTTGCAGGGCATACAGAGGTGCATCTTCCACATACTGTGCAGGCATCTAAATCAACAAGTTGTTTCCAAGTAAAATTTTCAATGAGCTCAACTCCGACGCTGTCAATATCNTCTAATTCCATAAGATTNCCAATGTCTTTCATGGCTCCTTTTGGTCGTTCTTTTGGACTTANATACATATTTACAGGAGAAGTCACTATGTGACGAAGCTTCGACTGAGGAAGAACTATCAAAAATATGAAAAAGGAAATCACATGAAGAATCCAAGAAATTCTATGAAAAGTAACTCCATTTTCTATAGGTAGCAACTCTGCAATAAAATAACCTACGAAACTCCATTTTTCATAATCAGGGAAACCTTCAACTATTATTCGTCCGGCTTCAGTTGTCAAGCCCGAAACTCCCATAAACCCTAATAAAGCAAGGGTTAAATAATCGTCCATCTTAGTTTTTGTTTTTAATCTTTCTTCAGTACCAAATATTCTTCTATACAATGCCCAAGCTATACCACCAAGATAAACTAACGATGCAAGTTCTAAAGTAAAAGAATAAATAAAATAAGTCGTGCCTTGTAAAAATTTTAATGATGGAGGCATTAAATGATGGATTTCAAGAGTTATAGTNCCTGCAAATAATCCTAGGAAGCCTATATAAATCATTGAGTGCATCAGCCCAGCAGCTTTAAACCTCAATAATGTTCTCATTAAAAGCCCATCAAATAAACTTATAATTCTTTGACTTATTTTTACTTTCCTTTTTTCTTCAGTGCCTCTTGACCAATTCTTTGCTCTTAAAGAAAAGAGGTAACCAGATATAAAAATTGAAGAAGCACTTAGTAAATAGAAAAGATACTGAAGGTATTTTGGAATATTTTCAAAGACCCTTCTTCCTTCTACTATTTCTCCTTCTGGAAAGATATAGCTTGCTCCCCATAAAAATATTGTTCCAAGTGCAGCCCCTGCGGAAAACAACAGGACATAATCATTTACTTGTCTTTCTTTTTTTTGATTATTCATTATTTATTTCTTTTGATATTTGAATTGATCTTTCTGTTGCAGAATTAATTGCGTTGAAGATAATTTTATCAAAAGAATCAGCCATTAGCGAATTGAGGCCTGCTTCCGTTGTACCATTAGGTGATTTTATTTTTTCTACTATATCACCAAACTCTTCATCATTAGCAAATGCTGGTAATGATTTTAAAAGTTCATTAATTATTTTGCTTGAATCATTTTTAGATAGCCCTAGATTTGTAGCAGCTTCTGCAATTTTTGATGAAAGCTCTAGATACCATGCAGGACCACTTCCGTATATTGCAGTAATTATATGAAAAAGCTCTTCTTCATACTCTGAAATTATTCCAAGCCCATTTAAAATTGTCTCGAAAGATAAATAATCTTCTTTATAAGTCTTTGTGTATGGAATAAAACCATTGTTGTCTTTTATAGATAGGTTTGGCATGAGGCGAATAATTTTGTTATTTATGAATTTTGATATATATGAAGTTTCAACACCAGCTAATACCGTACATATTAAAACATTTTCTGATATCTTATTTTTATTCATTTCAATAAAATTATTCAGATCTTTTGGTTTGATGCAAAGAATAAGGACACCNCTTTCTACGGTTTCAAGTTCTGTTTTTGGTTTAATTCCAAATTCAGCATTAATAAAATCTATTATTTTTGGTTCTTTTTCATAAAGATGAAATGTTAAGTTGTTATCAAGATTTTTTAAACCTTTTAATAATGAGGAACCAAGATTTCCAAGACCAACTATATGTATATCCAAATTATTCATTATTCAATAATATCAGCATTAAAAGTAATCAAAGAATAGGTATTTTTACTTAAAAAAATAAAAAAAGTTTGTATTAATTTCCCTTTGTAGTATATTTGTATTAAATCTAAGTAATTTTACTTAGATTTTATTACTAATTAANGTTAGATAAGAAAGGAAATATTATGAGCTCAACATTAACGGCTTCTTCAGTTAAGCCTGGGGTTAGAAGATCTAAAAGCTATACATCAGGTCGTATCTGTGATTTTTCCGGATGTGAAACTGTAATAAGCATATACAACAAAAAGAAACTCTGTTTTTTACACTCTCCTGTCTCTTATCCAAGAGTTCGTGGACATTTACCAAGAGAACAATAATTTTAAATTTTTATTAGGAAAGGAAAACATCAATGGGAAAAGCAGTAGGTATTGATTTAGGTACTACGAATAGTGTTGTTGCCGTTTTAGAAGGCGGGGAACCAACTGTTATAGCTAACGCTGAAGGAAATAGAACAACTCCTTCTATTGTTGCTTTCAAAGGTGAAGAAGTATTAGTTGGCGAGCTAGCTAAAAGACAAGCAATTACAAATCCAGATAATACTGTTAGGTCTATAAAAAGAAAGATCGGAACAAATTGGAAAGAAAAATTTGAAAATAAAGAATATACTCCGCAAGAGGTTTCTGCAAGAATTCTTCAAAAACTAAAAAGGGATGCTGAAAGTTATATTGGAGAAGATGTAACAGATGCGGTTATAACTGTACCGGCTTATTTCAATGATGCAGAGAGGCAAGCTACTAAAGAAGCTGGACAAATTGCTGGATTAAATGTATTAAGAATAATTAATGAACCTACTGCTGCCGCGTTAGCTTATGGACTAGAAAATAATGAAGATCAGAAAATTTTAGTTTATGACTTAGGTGGTGGAACATTTGATGTCTCCGTACTAGAAATTTCAGAAGGCGTTTTTGAAGTTAAATCAACATCTGGTGATTCTAAATTAGGTGGGGATGACTGGGATGAAAGAGTAATGGAATGGTTGGTTGATAAGTTTAAATCTTCAACAGGTATTGATATTTCTCAGGATAAAATGGCTATGCAAAGAATAAAAGAAGGTGCTGAAAAAGCAAAAATAGAGCTTTCCTCTACAACTGAAACAGAAGTTAACTTACCTTTTATTACAGCTAATGATTCGGGACCACAGCATTTACTTGAAAAATTATCAAGAAGCGAGTTTGAAAAAATAACATCTGATCTTGTTGACAGGACAAAAGACCCAGTAAATAAAGCTGTGAAAGATGCTGGATTATCTTTTTCAGACATTCAGCACATAATTCTAGTTGGTGGATCCACAAGGATCCCAGCTGTTCAGGCCTTGGTTAAATCTATGACAGGAAAAGACCCTTCAAAAGGTGTAAACCCCGATGAAGTTGTAGCTTCAGGTGCTGCTATTCAAGCTGGAGTATTAAAAGGTGATGTAAAAGATGTATTACTGCTTGATGTTACACCTTTAACTCTTGGTGTTGAAACAAAGGGTGGAATTATGACAAAAATGATTGAAAGAAATACAACTATACCTACAAAAAGATCGGAAACATTTTCAACCGCTGATGATGGACAGACCCAGGTAGAAATTCATGTACTCCAAGGAGAAAGGGAAATGGCTTCAGGAAATAAATCATTAGGTAAGTTTAACTTAACTGACATTCCTTCAGCTAAAGCTGGTACCCCGCAAATTGAGGTAACTTTTGATATTGATGCAAACGGTATCGTTAATGTTAATGCTAAAGACCTTGGTACAGGTAAAGAACAGGCTATAACAATAACTGGCGGTACTGCACTTGAAGAGGATGAGATCGAGAGAATGGTTAAAGATGCTGAAGAGCATGCAAATGAAGATGCTAAAAAGAAAGAGCTTGTCGAGACAAGAAACTTAGCTGAAAGTATGGTTACATCTACAGAAAAGATGCTTGAAGAGAATAAAGATAAAGCAACTGATGATGAAATTAAAGCTATTAATGAGTCTAAAGATAGCCTATCAAAAGTCCTTGAGAACCAAGAAGCAACTCTGGAAGAGATGAAAAATTCTATAGAAGAGCTCACTAAAGCTAGTCAATCATTTGCAGAAAAGCTTTATGCTGAAGCACAGCAAAACAATGAAAATGCAGAAAACGATGAATCTAATGATGATGTTGTTGATGGTGAAGTCGTAGAAGAAGATGAGTAAAAAATCATCAACTAATAAAAAAGATGATGAAAAAAATATAGATAGTTCTGAAGAGAAAGAATTAGCGTCTATACCTTTAGAAGATTATGAAAAAATAAAAGATGACTACTTAAGGCTTGCTGCTGATTTTGATAATTATAAAAAAAGAACAGAAAAAGATAAAGAAAATCAATTGGTAGGATCGTTATCAATTATATTAGCTAGCCTTTTTCCACTTATAGATAACTTTGAAATAGCAATGAACCAAGAAGAGGCTCCTAAAGAGTTGGAAGCTTTGTATAAATTAGTACTCGCTTTCCTTGAAAATTTAAATATAACTGAAGTACCAGGTGTTGGAGAAGAATTTGATCCTTCATATCATGAAGCAATAGAACATTCAGGAGAAGGAGATAACCAAATCGTTGGAGAAGTGTTGCGAAAAGGTTATAAATTAGAAGATAGATTGATAAGACCAGCAATGGTCAAAGTTCAAAGTGAATAGAGACTGGCTAGAAAAAGACTTTTATGCCATTCTTGGTGTTTCAAAAGATGCAAACAATGAGGAAATTAAAAAAGCTTACAAAAAATTAGCAAGAGAAAATCACCCTGACCTAAACCCCGGGGATACAGAGGCAGAGAAAAGATTTAAAGAAATATCAGAAGCTAGTGCTATTTTATCTGATGAAGGAAAGCGTCAAGAATATGATCAAGTCAGAGCAATGGGGGCTTCTGGGTTTTCTGGATTTTCTGGTAGCCAAGGATTCAATGTTGATATCGGAGATATTTTTGGAGATATTTTTGGATTTGGTGGATCTGCTAGAAGAAAAGGCCAAACGTATCAAACAAATCTTACAATTTCATTTACAGATGCTGCATCAGGCATAGAAACTAATGTGCCTCTAAGGAAAGAGGTTATTTGTGAAGAATGCAGAGGAAATGGTTCTGAAAATGGAAAAGCATTCCACACATGTAATATTTGTAATGGGAGCGGACAAACCGCCTCTAACCAAGGTTTCTTTTCTTTTGCTCAGCCTTGTTCAGCATGTAAAGGCCAAGGAAATGTAATAGATAAAGAATGTAAGGCTTGTAGAGCACAGGGGTCTGTCATAAAAAATGAAACTATAAAAGTTAAGGTACCAGCTGGTGTTGACAATGGGACTGTAATTAGATTAAGAGGGTATGGAGGTCCTGGAGATGCCGGAGCCCCTGATGGTGATTTATTAGTACAGGTAGGTGTAGAACCTCATAAATTTTTTAAAAGAAATGGTAGTGATTTGATATTAGAAGTTCCTTTACTTTTTTCTGAAGCTGCTCTCGGCGCAACAATTAAAATTCCAACACTTGATAAAACAGTAAATTTAAAAATACCTCAAGGTACACCAAGTGGTAAATCTTTCAAAGTAAAGGGGGAAGGGATTTCTCCACAGGGCAGGAGATCTGGAGATCTATATGTAAGAGTTGCTATAAAACCTCCTTCAAAATTATCAAGAACCGGAAAAAAGAAGTTGGAAGAATTTAGAGATGAAGGATATGAGGGAGCTCCCGAGGAATATAGAGGATATTTATATGAATGATAAAAAAACTGTTTCTTTATACTTTATCTCAGTAGCATCCACTTTATCTGGAATCCACCCTCAAACAATAAGGACATATGAAGAAAAAGGTTTAATTAAGCCATATAGAACAAAAGGTGGAACAAGGAGATATTCACAAGAAGATGTTGATAAATTAATACAAATTGCAAATCTTTCTCAAAGAGGAATAAATTTAGATGGTGTAAAAATTATTTATGAAATGAGAGACAAGATAGAAGAGATGCAAGAAAAAATAGAATCTCTTCAGGAGGAAATTAGTAGCGAGAAATCAGACAGGGTTAAGAAAGAGAATGAAATACATAAAAGTTACAAAAATGAGCTCGTAAAAAAATCAAATAAAGATTTACGTAAAAAACTTTAATCTTCTTAATTTAGTTTTTGTGCTTCTCAATAAAAGATTCTATTTTGTTTTCTAGAATGGGTAAAGTTATTCCCCCATCGCATAGAACTTCATCATGAAAATATCGGATGTCAAACTTCTCACCAAGATCATCTTCTGCTTTTTTTCTAAGTTCTTCAATTTTTAATTGTCCCATTTTATAGGCACAAGCTTGGCCAGGCCATGCAATATATCTATCAGTCTCAATATTTGCATTAATCTCTTCAATAGGAGAATTGGATCTGAAAAAATCAATCGCCTGATCTCTAGACCAACCCATACCGTGCATCCCAGTATCAAGGACTAAACGACAGGCTCTCCAAGCATCATTTCCAAGACGCCCTAGTTGCTGAACCTCGTTTGAATAGAGCCCCATCTCATTAGCTAGTTGCTCAGAATAAAGACCCCAGCCTTCAACGAATGCTGTTGAGGCAGTATATCGTTGAAAGTCAGGAACATTTTGTAATTCAACAGCAATTGTTCTATCAAGATGGTGTCCAGGTATAGCTTCATGAAAAGCTACACTTTCTGCTTCAAATATACTTTTAGTCTCAGCTTTGTATGTATTTAAGAAATAAGTGCCATCTCTAGATCCATCTGGCAAAGGTGGAAAATAATAAGCTGGAGGTGCATGTTTTTCTGATTGAGTCGGTACTGGCAAAACTTTACAAGGAGCTTTCGGAAATACAGTAAACCACTCTGCAAGAGGTTTATACGCCCTCTCAATAGTATCTTCTGCTAATTGCAGCATTTGCTCCTTACTTTCATATCTCATAGAAGGTTCTGTTTGCATCTTATAAAGTACTTCTTCAGGACTGTTAACACCATCGAAAACATCTTTGCCTATTTCAAAGAATTCTTTTTTTAACCTTTCGATTTCTGACAAACCTATCTCATGGACCTCTTTTACTGTTGTTTCCTTATGTCCCGTATATTTTCTCAGACTTCTTAGATAAACATCTTCCCCGCCCTCAATCCACATAATTCCTGGATTTTCATCAGTTCTTCCTTTTGGTAAATGTTCAACTTGTAATTGTTCTAAATAACTCATTACATTTGGTCGAACATATTTTTCTACTATTTTTTTTGCCTTTTCTTTCCATTCTGAAATTTCATTTTTATCAACAGTTGGGCCAAAGTTAACAAGTAATAATGGGTCGCTTTCAAGTGAAGTATTTAAATAGCTTTCTAATTGGTCAATGCTTCTTTTTAGGTTTCTTTGTGTAGCGACCCTATTGTTTTCAAGTCCTTTTTTTTGAACATCAGAAATTTGACTATAAAATTTTTCATAAAGCTCTAGTCTTTTTAGTAACATGTCTCCGGACTCTTTATCAGGAATAAACATCTGTTGATTGTAATCAATCAGAAAACCCTCAAAGCCGGCAACACCTGCGGAAAATTCCCAACCTCTATCAACTAGTGAGTCATAATTTGAGTCAAGAGCAAACTCCAACATTCCATAAGTAACTTTTTCTTTATCGCTTAAAGAATTTAAGTCTATATTGCTAAGTGAGTTTTTAAAATTTTGAACATTCTCCATTTCTTCTTCAAATTTTTCATCAGTTAATTCTTCTATTTGATCAAAATATTTTTTATGACCACGCATAATTGCTGAAGTTGGTGATGAATCAAGAGATGCTTGAAAAAACTCTTCTGCTAGTTTTGCTAATGACTCACTACTCATTCTTTGACTCCCTAAGTTCGTCTAATTCTTTATCAATTTTTTCTAGTTTATCTAATACATCTTCTAGTGTAGTTTCTTTATCTCCAAAATTAGATAAAAAGTAAGCAGAAACAGCCGCAGTAAGTGTTGCAATGAAGCCAATGCCCAGAATCATTAATGTACTCGCAACAATCCTTCCTAATGTTGTATAAGGAGTTATATCTCCATAACCAACGGTTGTGATTGTAACTAATGCCCACCAAATCCCATCACCGTATGTTTCAACCTCTGGCTCTGAAACATAAAAAAGAAAACCAAAAAATATAATCAGAAAGATTGTTGCATAAACGATAAATCTTAAACCTTTGCTATTAAATATTGTTTGAATTGCTGTACCAAATTTTGCAAGAACAGCGGCTAATCTAAACAATTGAAAAATTCTTAGAAGCCTAGGTAACCTGATAAACCTTAAGAATCTAGATGATTCAAAGCCTTGTGGTACAAAAGGTATAGATACGACAACAATAAATAATTCCAACTTATGATTTAGAATGTACTCTTTTTTATTTTCAGAGAGAAATAGTAGATGAGTATATTCAAGTAAAAATACTATCCAAATTCCCCAGTTAGCATAATTAGCATATTCAATAAATTCTGAATTTCTATATTCAATAATAATTACAGGAATTAACAGAATTACAGCTATGAAAACTGGTATCTCATAAAATTTTTGAGCCTTTAAATATNTAGAATTGGACATAAAAGCATTATAAATAAATATTTAAGACTTTAATTTTAAAAAACATTCTATTTAAATTAATAATATGAAAAGGGTTTTGGGGCTTACAGTTTTACTTATATCTACATATATATTTGAATTTTTATTCTTATATCCAGGAAATGTTGTTGATGAGATAAGTTATTACAAACCAACAAGCCAAATTTCAGTTACAAATACAACAATATATAACGAAGATATTATTCATTATTACAAAGTAGTGAAACAGCTTAAAGAAGCAGATTTTGAATCTTTAGAAAAATCTATAGCTGGGAATGATCGGAATTTATTAGAAGACTATTCAAAATCTATTGACCTATTAATAAGTGAGATAAATATTAATCTTCTTTTTCATAATTTCACCAAATTTAAAGAATCTAATAACGGACTAAAAGGCATTTATGTAAATGGTTATTACATGAATAAAGAAACAAAAATGAATAGCATAAAAGAAATCCTTACCAAAACAAGTGTTAACACTTTAGTAATTGATGCAAAAACAGACAATGGACATGTATTGTTTGACAGCCAATCACCTGAAACTGATGTATTAAAAAATGAAAGAATAAAATATGACGCAGCATCTTTAGAAGAATTAAGAAAAATAAAAGATTTATATTTAATCGCAAGAATTGTTGTGTTTCAAGACCCTCTATTTGCAAAGACTTTCACAGAAGAGGCTATTTTTGATTCAAAAAATAATAGAATTTACTCCCAAAATGAGCAATATTTTTTAGACCCAAGTAGTCAACGAGCAAGAGATTACACTCTCAGTCTTGCAATTGAAGCATGTCAATTAGGGTTTAATGAAATTCAATTTGATTATATTAGGTATCCTGATAGCACCTATCAATATATGGTTTTTAAAGAAAAAAATAATTATCTTAATAGAACCAATAACATAAATAGTTTTCTAGGGGAAGCAAAAGAAGCTCTCCACAAGGAAGGCTGCTTGGTCTCGGCCGATATTTTTGGATTTATTTTAACTAATACTGAAGATGGAGGAATCGGTCAGAATCTTGAAACAATAATAGAGAGCGTAGATTTTATTTCACCAATGGTTTATCCATCTCATTACTCTAATGGTTCTTTTGGCTACCAATATCCAAATAATCACCCTTATGAAGTGGTTTCAGCAGCTTTAAATGATGGTTTAGAAAGAGGTGTCCCAGAAATACAATTAAGACCTTTTCTCCAAGGGTTTTGGCATTCAATTGCCGACGTTAAAGAAAACATTGAGGCTGCTGAAGACAAAAATCTTGATTGGTTAATTTGGAATATTTTAAGTATGTATGAATTAGATTATTTTACTAAACTCGAATCATGACCATTAAAAATAAGTTTAAAGAAGANCTTAAATCAATACATAAAAGTTTAATTGAAGTAAGTGATTGGATGTATGAAAATCCTGAACTTGGCTTTGAAGAATACAAAACATCAGAATATTTAGTTAATTATATAAAATCTTTTCAAGACAACATTATTTTCCCCACAGGAGATCTTGAAACTGCTTTTGAAATAACCTTCGGCAAGGAGGGCCCTCTTGTAGTTCTTTGTGTTGAGTACGACGCTCTTCCAGAAATCGGTCATGCTTGTGGACATAATATTATTGCTACTGCTTCAATTGGCGCAGGTCTTGGGTTAAGGAATTTAGTTGATGAACTTGGAGTAAGGGTCAAATTGCTTGGAACTCCCGCTGAAGAAGGTGGTGGAGGAAAGATAATATTATTAGACAAAGGTGCNTTCGAAGATGCAAAATGTTCAATGATGATTCATCCAGGACCATTGAATGTTGCAAACCCTACTTTTACTACTATTCAACAATATAAGGTGGAATTTTTTGGTAAAGATGCTCATGCCGCTGGTGCTCCTGAGAAAGGACGTAANGCTTTAGATGCTCAAATACAACTATTTGTTAATGCGTCAACTTATAGACAGCAAATGGTTCAGTCAAATAGAATGCATGGAGTTATAAAAGATGGAGGTTTTAAGCCAAATATAATTCCTTCNTATACAAGTTCAGAATGGTATTTAAGATCTCTGAATGAAGATGGGCTTAATATTCTTGAGAAAGATTTTTTAAATTGTGTAAATGCAGCTGCTTTAGCTACAAAATGTGAAGCAAAAATAACATCTCCAGATTATATGTATCGCGAGATAGTAAATAATAAAACTATGTATGAATTGTTTATGAAAAATTCTGAAAGTATAGGAAGAGATATGCCTCTTGAAGATCCTCTAAGGCCTGGACTTGGTTCAACAGATATGGGAAATATTTCTTTGGCAATGCCTTCAATTCATCCTATGTTAAACATTGATGCAGGTGACGCTGTAAACCATCAACCAGAGTATGCTGCGGCAACTATAAAGCCTGGAGGTCACAAAGCAATATTTGACGGAGCTTATGGAATGGGTGCAACAATAATTGATCTAGCTGAAAATAATCTCTGGGATAAACTTTAAAGTATCTGGCTTAAGAAAAGTTTAGTTCTGTCGTGCTTAGGCTTATCAAAAAATAATTCTGGAGTATTTTCTTCAACCATTTGACCATCGTCAAACAACATAACCCTATCAGCTACTTCTTTAGCAAATCCCATTTCATGAGTAACAACTATCATTGTCATTCCATCTTCAGCTAAAACCTTCATTGCATCTAGAACTTCTTTAATCATTTCAGGATCTAACGCAGAAGTAGGTTCATCAAATAACATTATTTTTGGTTCCATTGCTANTGCTCTTGCAATTGCAACTCTTTGTTGTTGTCCTCCAGATAGTTGCCCTGGGTATTTATTTGCTTGTTCAGGTATCCCCATTCTTTCAAGAAGTTCCATTGCTTTTTCTTCGGATTCGCTTCTACTTTTTTTTCTAACCCAAATAGGAGCTAAGGTTATATTTTGCATAACAGTTATATGTGGAAACAAATTAAAGCTCTGAAAAACCATTCCAACTTCTGATCTAATTGCTTCAATATTTTTCAAATCATTAGTTAATTCGATACCATCAACGATTATTTCTCCCTCTTGATGTTGTTCAAGTCTGTTAATACATCTGATGAACGTTGATTTACCAGAACCAGAAGGACCGCAAATAACTAGTACTTCTCCTTCTGCAACTTCCATTGATATGCCCTTTAGAGCTTGGAAGTCTCCAAACCATTTCTTTACTTCTTTAGCTTGAATTATGCTCATAATTTAATTACCTTTCTCCTAATCCTAATCTTTTTTCAACTTTCATGCTTCGTCTAGATAGTGTAAATGTAAATATCCAATACACAACAGCAACAAATATTAAATTTTCTCTTTGGTGTCCCACAAAGTTAACTGGTACAGATTGGTTATCAATAACAGTTTTACCTATTGTTAGGAAATCAAATAATCCAATAATGGTAACAAGGCTCGAATCTTTAAACGCTGTAATCGCACTACTAACTAAAGTTGGAATAACAGCTCTAAGTGCCTGTGGAAGGACTATTAAACCTGTTTTTTGAAATGGNCTCATTCCAATAGCGTCTGCTGCTTCGTATTGTCCTTTAGGTATGGATTGAAGACCTCCTCTTATGTTTTCTGCAAAATATGCTCCACTAAAGAAGGCTGTAACCATTAGGACTCTCACTATTAGGTTAAACTCTACACCTGCTGGTAAGAATACAGCTAAGGTAACACTGGCAAAGAAAAGCCAAGTTATGTATGGTACGGACCTTACTAATTCAATAATTCCCGTACAGATTATTCTCACAATTGGAAGTTTTGAATTTCTACCAAGAGCTAGCAGCACCCCTAATGGGAATGAAACATAGGTTCCAAAAATTGCAAGNAACCATGTAAGAGAGAATCCACCAAAAATACTAGATCCTGGGACTACAATTCCTGTTTCAGATGCCCCGCCTCTTAGTAGGAATGTTAAAGTTGCTAATGCTACAAGCCATATGATTATTAGGCTTCTCTTCCCTTGAGAAGAAGTTGATACTGCTGGGACCACCATGGAAAATAAAGAAAGTAATAATAAACAAGCTTTTGCAAGCATTGGAATNCTTATAAATACTCCCGCTAAGGTTCCAACTAAAACAACTCCTAAATAAATTGAATAATATTTTTTAACAATAGGATTATTTATAAAGAGAACAACTAATAAGCCGATTACAAAAAATATAATGAATATAGGAATGTCTCCCGTTAAAACTTCATTCATCTCAATTATTGGCTTTTTAAATATCCATGAGAATATGAGAAGTGGTAGTAAAAACCATGAAATTGACATTATATTTTTTAGTCTTTTTACGTCTTTAAAGTAAATTCCAATAAAGTAAGACAAAAGAAACATANCAAAAATTACAGACCAAGGAATTTTTGTAGTATCCGCAATAGGCATGAGTGGATCTGGAATTATTCTTTCTCTGTTTGCATCTAGTTGAATAACTGGTAGTTTAATAAACCAAAGTAATGCAACTGGAATAAATAAGTAAAGAAAAACTACATCGGAATTATTATAAGAAAAATTAATTTTTACATTTTTCAATATAAGAAAACCGACTGTTCCAATTAGGGTTGGAATTAAAATTCCTAATCTTGTACTTCTGGAAAATACTTCTTCTGTTATTACATTCCCATCATTCCCCATGTAACTTGTAAAAGTTGGCGCAACAATTGTAAAAAATAGAAGACCTAATCCAATTTTAAAAAATCTATCAAAAATAACAGTTACATTAGATCTGTCTTCACTTCTCCATAGGCCTATTGATAATCCTGAAAATACAAAAGTAAGTCCAACAGAAATCCAAACNCTTATAAAATCACTTTCTGGATAGGCTTGAACCATATATAGCTGCATATTGTTTAGAACTGCTAACCAGTCTTTATCAGAAGACATAACGAATCCGAACATGCCTCTAAAGAAATTTAGTACTAAATAACTTGTTACAATTGTTAGTACAGAAGAACCTACTGATGAAAATAAGCTTTCTTGTACTGATTTAACATTCTTTTTAATTACATCAACCATTATCTCTCCACAATTTTCATTTTTCTATTGTAATAATTAATTATTGATGAAATTGTTAAACTGACTGAGCTGTAAAACATCATCCAGATTAAGAAAACTGGCAACGTCTGGCCTTCTTGGTTGTATAAAGTTTGACCTACAGCCACGATCTCAGGATATGCAACTGCAATACCTAACGATGTGTTTTTAGCTAAATTTAAATACTGATTACCCATTGGAGGCAACATAACTCTAATGGCTTGTGGAAGAACTACCAACCTTAATAAAGCTCCTCTTCTTAATCCAAGAGATAGCCCGGCTTCGGACTGACCTTTAGAAACAGCCATTATTCCTGCTCTAACTACTTCNGAAATNAATATAGCCGTATACAAAACAACGCCTAACCATATGGCGAAATATCCAACTGAAAGACTCTTGCCATGACCGTCTGCATATCTTTGAAACTTTGTTGTCCCAACCTGTTCAACTTTCGGTCTAGAAAATATAAATGGATCTCCATCAGTAACTTCTAATTCATAAAAAGGTGTTCCTAATTTTATTGCTTTCCCTTTTTCAACAAGAAGAGATTCTACATTTCCTGTTTCTAGTGCTATCAACTCTACTTCTTGCTTGTCAATTTTTGTTCCAGTTGCATAAGCTGTGGCAACTACATCTCCTTTTGTAATTTGTTGACCTGGTTCAATCTCCCAATTTATAATTTCTGCTTTTTTCATTCCCTCTATTTCATCAACTAATTCAACATCTATAGATGGATACCAATGTAGTTTATTTTCAATACCATGAAATAATTGAGGCAAACCCCAGTCAGCCTTAAATGTTATCTCGTCACCCACTAGGAATCCTGCAAAGCCTGCTCCAATGGATGAGAACATAATCAAGACAACTAATAATACAATGACAACATTTAATATTATCTTAAAGTAATCATCATCACTGTATATCCCCTGTGCTTCTTCTGATTTTTTACTATCAATAAATCTTTTTGTTGATCTGAAACCAATATAAATAGCAATCGCTGAAATTAATGCTTGGTAAACAATTGCTGGTACAAACTCTAAACCAAGAGAAATGTATCCTGCCAAAAATCCAACAACTCCAGCTGCTCTAAATCCTCCGTACCAACCAACAGCTAGCAGAGCTACCAGAATNCCTATTGACCAAAGGAATGGTTTTGTGTCTCTTCCTTCTTTTTCTAATAAATCAACTCTCCATTTGTAAATTTTATTAGCAACGTATAAAACAAATAATCCATACACCATAAGTAAATATGAATTTGGTCCCCTATTGAACCATGGAAAAGCAATTCCTTTTGCACTTACATGAAAGAAATATTCGCCTGTCTCAAAAACCTCAAGTCTAGGAAACGAAAGTACCAAAGCTTGAAAGAAATATATTTGAACTAGAAGAGGCACATTTCTTACAACTTCTAATAGGCCAGTTGAGCTTTTTTCAACTATGTAGTTGCTTGACAGCCTAGCAATTCCTAAAAAAGTACCTAATACAGTTGCTGCAAATATACCTGTTACTGTAATTCTGAACATATTAATCATTCCAGTCTGAATCATTTGTAACCCAGAAATTGGCAGAGTATACATCCCTTCCGCTATTGAAACGCCTGGTGTTTCCCCTAGCCATCCCCAAGAAAAGGCAATATTTGTATTAGCTAAATTAACAATTGCATTTTGAATATAGTTCCAAATTATTGACAATATGCCCAATAAGAAAATCACTTGGAAAGCCCATTTTAGAAAAACTACATTTCTGAAGAAAAGTAAATATTTTGTAGCGTTTTTCATAAATAAATTTTATCAGAATTATTTCATTTATGCCTTAAAGAAGTTGTATATATAAGAGCTTTCAAAGTAAAAGGGGCTTTTCAGCCCCTTTTACAAAATTATTTAAGGTAATTAATTACCTTGCTGGAGGTGCGTAAACCAATCCTCCGTTATTCCAATAGTCGTTATAACTACCTTCTCTGTAAAGACCTAATGGGTTTAGGTTTCTTGAGAAAATTTCGTCATAGTTTCCTATTTGCTTCACAACGTTGTAGTAAGCATCTGCGCTTAGACCCATCTTTGTTTGAAGCTCTCCATCGTTCTTACCGAACAATCTACCCATTTCTGGAGCAGCATCATAATCAAATGAATCAATGTTAGCTCTTGTTACACCATACTCATCAGCGATGATTGTAGCGTAAACAGTCCAGTTAACAATGTCAGCCCATTGGCTNTCATTTGATCTATATGTTGGACCTAATGGCTCTTTGGAAATTGGTGATGCTGGGAAAATTGCCCAGTCATTAAGAGCNTCATTAACTGCTCTTCTACCAACTAATCCAGAACCGTCAGTTGTTACAATGTCGCACTCACCTGCGATGAACTTATCGATAGCTTCTGAGAAAGCTTCAACAGTTACAAGTTCAATTGTTGCACCTACAAGTCCAGCACCTTCTGTAATATTCTTTTCAGTTGTGGTACCAGCATTAGTACATACTCTCAAACCATCAATGTCAGCAAGAGTAGAGCTTTCTGACAATCCGTCAGCTTTTCTACCCATTAATTGTTGACCATCATAGTAAGTGGTTGGACCGAAGTCGTTACCTAATTCTGTGTCACGGCTTTGAGTCCAAGTTGTGTTTCTAATCAATACGTCGATCTCACCAGCGCTAAGTGCTGTAAATCTTTCAGCAGCAGTAAGTTGCTTAAATTCAACTTTACTGTAATCACCGAAAACAGCAGCAGCAACTGCATAACAATAGTCAACGTCAAATCCTGAATAGGATCCATCGTCAGCTACTTCTGTAAATCCAGTCGCACCGGTACTAACGCCGCACTTAAGGAATCCTCTTTCTTGAACTTGTTCAAGAGTGGATTCATGATCGTGCTCATCTTCGACTGCTACTTCTTCAACGACCTCTTCTGTTGAACCTCCACAGGCAACAGCGACCATTGAAAGCATTAGCAAAAAGATGATTGCTTTTTTACTCAATGTTTTCTCCTTTTATATAAAAGTTGACAAGCTCAGCATACCGCCCTGTTAAGTCGGCTTGAACCGTCATATGTATAATTTAATGTTATTTGAGTATAGTTCAACATTAAATGATGTATTCTTTTTAAATTTATTGCAAATACCCCATAAAACCATGTATTATCCAATGTTGTAATCCAAGGAGAAACGTGTCTACTACCGTTGTTTTAGGAGCCCAGTGGGGTGATGAGGGCAAAGGTAAAGTCACAGATTTTTTTGCTTCAAACGCCGATATGGTAGTCCGATTTCAAGGTGGCAATAACGCAGGTCATACTATTGTTGTCAAAGATAAAACAGTAAAGCTTTCCCTCACACCATCTGGTGTCTTGTATCCAAACTGTATACCTGTTATTGCTTCCGGGTGTGTTGTAGATATTGGTTTTCTCATTGATGAGCTTAAAATGTTAGAAGAAAATAATATTGATACTTCAAAATTAAAACTCTCATCAAATGCTCATCTAATTATGCCTTATCACAAACTCCTTGATGAACTAATAGAAAACAAGCTTGGTAAAAACATGATTGGAACAACAAAGAAAGGTATTGGTCCTTGTTATGGAGATAAAATTCAAAGACAAGGTATAAGAGTTCAAGATTTATATGATGAAAATATTTTTAGAGAAAAAGTATCCACTATTTTAGAAGATAAAAATGAAATTATTACAAAAATATATGATGGAGAACCTTTTGACCTTGAACAAGTATTAGATCAATTTAATGAATATAGAGACACTGTTAAAAAAATCATGACAGATACTTCTTTATTGATTTCTAATGCAGCTAAGGAAGGTAAAAATATTCTCTTTGAAGGCGCTCAGGGAACATTGCTAGATATTGATCATGGAACATACCCTTTTGTAACAAGTTCAAACACCACCTCGGCCAATGCAGCAATTGGATCTGGAATAGGTCCTCGTGATATTGAAAAAATTGTAGGAGTTACTAAAGCATATATCTCAAGAGTTGGAACAGGGCCTTTCTTGACTGAACAAGAAAACGAAATTGGTGATTATTTAATAGATAAAGGAGCGGAGTACGGAGTAGTTACTGGCAGAAGAAGACGATGTGGTTGGTTAGATCTTGTCTCACTTAAGTATTCTGTAAGAGTGAACTCCTTAACTGAATTATTTATTACCAAACTTGATGTTCTTTCAGGTTTAGATGAATTAAATCTGAACATAGCATATGAAGTAGATGGTTCTGAAGAAATAGATTTTCCGAGAGAACAGAGAATTCTTGAAAGCGCAAAACCTATTTATAAAACTTTCAAAGGCTGGAGTGAGGACATATCTAATGTAACTTCGTTTGATAATCTTCCAGATGAAGCTAAAGAGTATATAAAGTTTATTGAAGATTTTATACAAGTACCGATTACATTTATATCTGTTGGACCAGAGCGAAACCAAAATATAATAATAGAACAATGATAGAAAGATACTCCTCAGATGAAATGTCTTCAATTTGGAGCGAAGATAATAAAGTAGCTAAATGGCTAGATGTTGAAAGAGCTGTAATTGAAATTCTTGAAAAAGAGGAAATTACACCTAAAGGACTGTCAAAACAACTTAAAGAAGTTTCGATTACTCATAATGAAGTACTAGAAAGAGAAGCTGTTACAAATCATGATTTAGCTGCTTTTGTTGATGTTTTACAAAGCAAAATTGAGAAAGACTCTAATTGGATACATTACGGATTAACAAGTTCTGATGTTGTTGATACAGCAAATGCCCTTTTAATTAAAGAATCATTAAATATTGTTGTTGAAAAAATAGCTGAGCTCGTAAATTCACTAAAAAATAAAGCAATAAGTGAGTCTGAAACATTAATTATAGGAAGAACTCATGGAGTATATGCTGAACCAACAACATTGGGAAATATATTTGGAAATTGGTGTCTTGAAGTATCGAGAGGTCTAGATAGGTTAAATTCTAGCTTAGAAATAATCAGTTATGGAAAAATTAGTGGTGCTGTTGGTAACCATTCTCTAATTTCTGAAGATATAGAAAATAAAATCCTTGAACAACTTTCCTTAAAACCAGAACCTCTTGCTTCACAAATAGTAAGTAGAGACAGATACGCAGATTTGTTTTCTAGCTTTTCAATAATTGCTGGAACTTATGAAAGAATTGCAACAAATATCAGACATTACCAAAGATCGGAAGTTGGTGAAATGTATGAAGCCTTTAAACAAGGGCAGAAAGGCTCGTCTGCAATGCCGCATAAAAAAAATCCAATTGGTTCTGAAAGAATATGTGGATTAGCAAGAGTAGTTAGGGGAAATACACAAGCAAGTTATGAGACCATGGCGCTTTGGCATGAAAGAGATATATCAAATTCATCAGTTGAAAGAATTATTCTTCCAGATACATTTAAATTGATTGATTTCATGACAAGAGACTTGATTAGTATTATTAATGACCTTGTTATTAATCATGAGAATATTGAATCAAACTTAAATTCTGCAAAAACAAAACTTGGATCTCAAAAACTTCTTTCATTAATTGTGAGTAAGGGTAATTCACGTGATGAAGGTTATAAGTTTGTTCAAAATATTACACAAAATAATTTTTCTATAGACGCAATTATTGAATCTACTTTGTCAGAATTTGATGATATATCAAAAGATGAAATTGAAAACTGTTTTAATTTAACAACGAATATTGATTCTAAAATAATCGAGAAGAAGCTTAAAGAACTTTAAATTGTTTAACTCTTTCAAAAAAAAATTTCAGTCTATAAAGAAAGACTACCAAGACTTACCCATCGCAAATGAAAATTTTATTGATGCTATTCTTGCGCCTGTTTTTTTTGTAACAATTTCAAGATTTCAAGAACTACAAACTTCAATTCTATTAACTGGAGCGCTTATAGTAATTACTCTTTCATATAGAATCTTTAGAAAAGAATCACTAAAAAACTCTTTAATTGGTGTCGCTGGTACATCTATTGCACTTTTGATTGCTCAAATTCAAGGCTCTGCGTCGGGATTTTTTCTTCCGGGAATAATTAGAGACTTAAGCATTGCGGCAATTGGTTTTCTCTCTATTTTGTTTGGAAGACCTTTTACAATATACACATCAAAATCAATAAGAGGTTGGCCTTTAGATTGGTTTTTACACAAAAATGTAAAACCAGCGTATAGAGAGGTTGCTGTTATATGGGTTCTTTTTCTAGGTATTAAAGGTTTGCTACAGCTATATTTCTTTAATTCGCCTGAAATACTTGCAGTTATTAAGTTAGCAACATCTAATCAAACAACTATATTTCTTCTTGTTATGACATATATTTATGGACAGAGAAGGTTATTAAAACTTGGCGGTCCTAGCGTAGATGAGTTCTTAAATAGAACACCTCCTCCTTGGTCAAGCCAACAATCAGGATTCTAAAAGTAGTAAAATTAAAATTATGAATGAAGAACTAATAACAACATTATATTTTTTTGGTATAGGTTTTGGAGTATACGTTCTCTGCAGATATGCATTATTCCCAGGTATAAAGTTTTTAGCAAAAAAAACAGCCACTATTCTAGATGATATTCTATTAGACAAAAAGTTTTTGAATAGATTTTCTCTTGTAATAGTATTTTCTTCATTAAAAGTGTATATGGAGACAAGTGTTGGTTTGCCATATTTCGATAGTTTTTCAGATAGAATAATTAATATACTTTTAGCTATTTTTATAGGTCTTAGTATCTCGGAATTTCTAACTTTAATAACCAAGATTTCTATACACTATGAAGCATTTAAAGATAAACCAATTAAAGGATACATACAAATAGTTAAGATTGTCCTAAACGCTTTTGTTGTAATAATAATATTTGCTATCGGGACTGGTCAGTCAGTAGCTTATTACATAAGTGGGCTTGGAGCTATAACTGCCATACTTTTATTAGTTTTTCAAGATACAATACTTTCATTCGTTGCCTCAGTTCAAATTGGTCAAAATGACATTATAAATTTAGATGATTGGATTGAAGTTCCTGAATATGGAGCTGATGGAGATGTAATAGATATATCACTCCATACTGTAAAGGTTCAAAATTGGGATAAAACAATAACAACTATACCTACTTCAAAAATAGTAACTAGTTCTGTAAAGAACTGGAGAGGCATGTCAGATTATGGAGGTAGAAGAATAAAAAGATCTATCTTAATTGATATATCTAGTGTTAGATTTATGGAAGAAAAAGATATCGAAAAATTAAAACAGCTTCCATCAATAAATAAATATTTGTCTGAAAAAATAAATGATATTGAAAAATATAATAATTCAGTCGACGAAGCAAAAGAAAAAAGAAAACTTACTAACTTAGGAACTTTAAGAGCCTATCTTGTAAATTATCTAAAAAATCATGATGATCTTAACACTGAGAGCATGACTTTAATCGTCCGACAGCTTTCACCAACTTCGGAGGGCGTTCCTTTAGAAATATATACTTTTACAAATACTATTGATTGGGTTGAATATGAGGGAATTCAATCTGATATTTTTGATCATATTTTTGCTGTTTTACCTAAATTTGGACTTAGAGCTTTCCAAGGTGGTACTGTGGAAGCAGCGGCTTCAAGGGGTTTATCTATTAACGAACCTGAAATATAAAAAAGAAAATAATCCTAAAATAATTATTAAATAATTGAAATAATTACCTAACTCCGAATAAGTAGTTTTACCACTATAAGGAGTTAAGAGCCTGGTAGATATGTCCTCTGTAAATAATTCAGTAGAAGAATAAACTTTTCCTTCAACGCCACTAATAAATGCGGATTTACCGGTTATTGCTGCGTGGACAACATCTCTATGGTTTGAGACAGCGTTTGCTCTTGACATAAGTATAAATTGGTCAGACATACCGCTTTCTCCATAACTTGCTTGATTGGTTAAGATAAAAATAAGCTCTGCACCACCCTGAACACTTCTTCTGATGTATCTTTCGAAAGAGCCTTCAAAAGAAATTACCGATGAAATTTTAATATTCTTTTGACCTAATTCAAAAATTTCCTGCCCTTCTCCGCGGATCATATCCCTTGGCACTAAAGATAGTGGTGGTATCCAATCTAAATATCTTCTAAAAGGAATATATTCTCCAAATGGGACCGGATGCTGTTTTAAGTACTCTCCTGCAATTTCTCCATTTTCATTAATAAAAATTCCATAATTTTCAAAATAGTTTAAATCTACAGGTCTATCTCCTCCAATTAAAAAAGAAGCATTAAGTCTTTCAGCTTCATAAGATATCTCTTCTAGTGTTTTTTGATTTATGCCTGGATCATTGCCAAAACCGCTTGAACTTTCTGGCCATACAATTATGCGGGGTGTTAATTCTTCTTTAGATATTCTGTTTTCACTTAATGACTTAGTTAAATTTAAATGGCTTTCATAAATTCTTTGTCTCTCATTTTCACATTTATTCTTTGCTCCAGGACAGGGGCTGTTTCCTTGAATTATTGAAATTTCTATATCTCTATAAATCTCTTTAACTGGAATTTCTTGGAAAAATGTAAATCCAAAGACTATAAAGAAAACTATAAAATATCTCAAGTAAGAAGAGTTAGAGAAATTAGTGTCTCTACTCTTAGTAAATAAAAACAGTACTAAAAGTAAGATTAGAGATTCAATAACTAAGGAAAAACCTATTGGGCCATAAGCTCTATAAAAATTTTTTGTAAGACTATCTACTAAGACCGTTGAAGGATACCCCCATGGAAAACCACCAAATGGAAAATATGCTCGTAATAAATCAAATATGCTAATTAATCCAATTAATACAAAAAAATTATTCTTAGTTTTGGATCCAAAATATGAAAATACTTTAGCAAAAAGACTGTACATTAATCCCATTAGTATTGTTAATGGAATCCATGCTTCTAGGCCAATTGACTGAATCCCAAACAATAGAACCCCATAAGCAACACTCCCGAATATAAATCCGTGGATTTCCGGACTAATAGCACTATTTAAATTTTTTACTTTTTCAATTGGCAAAATTGATATGTAGAAAATGCCTAAAGATGGAAATATTAAAAACCATAAATCAAAAGGAGGGAAGCTTAAGAAGTAAAGCACTCCAGACAATAAGGATGAAAGTAACATATGCTTATATCTTAGTAATTACAAAAGATGAAATAAATTAATAAATATTCCTAGATATAACAACTAGCCCTGAAATAATTGAGAACCAAATAACTCCATTCGAAATTACCTTATCCGAAACCTTAGTAAATAACTTAGATGAAAGGCTTATACCAAGCAGCGAGGGAAGAATCATGTATGCAAACATATACAAGTGGTCTTGATATATTCGTCCATCAATTAACAAAAGAGTCAGTGTAATAAGTATTCCGAATGTAAAGACTGCATTAAGAGATGGTCTAAATTCTTTTCCTTTTGTATCTCTGTATAAAATTGCCACAGGTGGTCCACCAACGCCTGCGATCATCGCAAAAACTCCAGAAAACATTCCAGCATTAAATGAATTAATTGAATTTCTACCTAGAGTCCATCCAAAATATGAAGCAAGACCTGCAAATAATACTATTGAACCAATAGTGGTTGATAGAATTCTTTGTTCTAAGTACATTAAGCAAAGTAATCCTAAAGGTCCTCCAACAACCCTTCCAATTAATAAATATTTCATTGGAGACCAAGTAACCTCTACTCTTTCTCTTACAAATATTCTTATTGTTAATGGGAGCGCTAACAAGCTAAGTAGGGCTGGTACAAGAGCTGGATCTATTTGAACAAGAATCGGAGAGGAGATTACAGCAAAGCCGTATCCAAGAAGTCCTTGAATGGAAGCGGCAACAAATAATAGGAGTCCAATAAAAACTAATTCATAGATTGTTAAGTCGAATGGTGTGTTCAACTAAGAGCTTTTTCTATTAAACCTAGTATTTCTCCATCTTCAGTATGTCTATCAGTTTCTATTTTTGAGTAAAGTAATTCACCATTTAAGTAAAACTCAAATTTTCCACCTGATGTAGGTATTAAGTCTATAGATTCAACTTCTTGACCGTATTTTTCTAAAATGTCTTCAACCGTACTAACTGCACGGGGTGTGTAATTTCAGACTACGCAGAATTCTAGTTTGATTTCCATAAAGGAATACTATCACAAGGTCAGAAAATATAAAGTTATCTAAATACTTGCATGGTGATAATAAAGTTGTTAATCTTGTGAATATATTCACAAAGTAGAGGAAAGAAATGACTGACGGACTAAAAGCTAGTCAAATAAAAGGTGGTATTAGGCCATCAAAAAGTTTTGAACAGGGTCGTGTTTGCAATGATGAGTCTTGCGAAACAAAACTAAGCATTTACAACAAGAGAGATCATTGTTTTAACCATGCTCCAGTTAAATATCCAAGAGTTAGAGGAAGAATTCTTCAGGAAACTGCCTAAGAAACTTAAACTACCTAACTAAATAAAGATTATCTATATAAGTCTTTAATTATTATTATTCGAATATGGAAATAAAATTTACAGTACCTGAAATAAGTTGTGATCATTGTAAGGAAACAATTGAAGGAATTCTTAATAGTGAAGAGAATATAAATTCAGCTTCTGTAGATATAGAAAAAAAAGAAGTTTCGATAAGTTCAGATACTAAAGTCTCAATCGGTGATCTAGGGGCATTGCTTGATGATCATGGTTACACCGTTGTCGAATGAACAAAAACCTTTAACTCTCTCAGTAGAGGGAATGACCTGTGCTGCTTGTGCAGCAAGAATTGAAAGGGTTTTAGAAAAAGAAGACTCAATAAAAAATGCTGTTGTTAATTTTCCTCTTAAAAAAGCTATTGTAGAATTCAACGAATCTATTGATACAGATAAGATTATTGAAAAAATTAAATCAATTGGTTATTCAGCAGTTGTCTTTGAGGAAAATGTTGTTAGTAAAACAAAAACAACAAAATTTATTACACCAATCATCTCTTTGTTGTTGACAATTACTTTAAAACCATTTTTTATTGAGAATGGATTCACTCTGCAAGCAATTGGTATTGGTTTTCTTATAGTTTTTGTATTTGGTTATAAATTTCATGTATCAGCTATAAAAAATTTAATTGAATTCAACTTTAATATGGATACATTGATTTCAATTGGAAGCCTCTCCTCTTTTATTTTTGCCATATTATCAACAGATCAACCATTGATGTTTCTTGAAACGGGCGGATATATTATTTCATTTATTCTGATTGGAAAAACTATTGAAGAAGCCTCGATTAAGTCCTCTGTAGAAATATCTGAGGCCTTGTTAGATCTAATACCAAAAGATGTAAGGGTTTACAAAGAAAATTATGTAATGAAAAATATAGAAGATATATCAAGAGATGAAGAAATTATTGTTTTACCAGGAGAAGTAATTCCACTTGATGGAGATATTCAGTCTGGAGTATCAACTGTTGATGAAAGTATTATTACAGGTGAGTCAATACCAGTAGATAAAGATATTGGAAGCCAGGTTATAGCAGGAACAGTCAATCTTACTGGAGAAATAAGAATTAAAGTTTCAAAAATAAGCGGGGAAACAACTTTTAATGTAATCGAAGATATGATATTTAAAGCTCAAACAACTAAACCATCTGTTCAAAAAAGTATAGATAAAATAACTCAATTTTTTGTACCCACTGTTCTTATCATTAGTTTGATTACTTTTTTGATTAGATTAATTATTTTTAATCAAGAAGCTTTTCTAGCATTAAAAGTAGCTATAGCAATTTTGGTTATTGCTTGCCCTTGTGCTTTGGGACTGGCAATTCCAATAGTACTTTTTAGATCAGCTTCAATATCAAATGAAAAAGGCTTTATATTTAAAAATTTTGATTACTTACAAAAACTTACAAAGATAAATTCAATTATTTTTGATAAAACTGGAACTATTACAACTGGTATTTTCAAAATCAAAAGTATAACCTCTGACAATGAGGTGGAGATTGATTCTGTGCTTCAATACATGGCTAGCTTAGAACAAAAATCTAACCATCCAATTGCAAAAAGCATCTTGCTTGAAGCAGAAAGTAAAAATATATCACTATTTGATGTAAAAAACTTTAAAGAAAAACAAGGTATAGGTGTTGAGGGCGAGGTAGATAATAAGAAGGTATCTGTAGAAAAGTCTTCAAAAGAAGATGGTTCACTAACTTTCTTAGATGTAAAGATAGATGAAAAATTATTTTTAGTAGAACTTCATGAGGAAATAAGTATCGATTCAGGATTTATAAAGCATCTTTCTAATAATTACAACATCTCTATATTGTCAGGAGACAATAATAGAAAAGTTCAGGATTTTGGAAAGGCTATTGGTGTTTCCGAATCTCTTGGCAACCAAACTCCTGAAGATAAACTTTTATACATAAAAAATACTCAAAAAAATAATATTGTTGCATTTGTTGGTGACGGAATTAATGATTCCCCTGCTTTAAAACAAGCTGATGTTGGAATAGCAAGCGCACATAGTACCCAAATAGCTCAAAGCGCAGGAGATATAGTTATACATAAAGGAGGGATATCAAAGATTGTTGAGATAATTGAATTAGCTAAGAAATCTCAAAGTAGAATAAATCAAAATCTTTTTTTGGCCTTCATTTACAACACGTTAATGATACCTATCGCCATAACTGGTAATATATCCCCTAATATGGCTGCATTAGCAATGGCTGCATCTAGTATTTCAGTTGTTCTTAACTCTTCTAGAAATCTATAATAATTTTTTCTTACTAAATTCTTACAAAGGTTAATCTTTGAATATGGAAGATGTACTTTGGTATAGAAAACCTTTACTATCAGAACCAGTGGCTGTTTTAGCTTTTGAAGGCTGGAGTGATGCCGGTAATACAGCTAGTGGATGCGTAGAAAATTTATCTGGGACTTTTGATATTGAACCATTTGCTGAATTAAACTCTGAGGGATTTTATAACTACCAAATGAGAAGACCCTTAGTAGAAGTAAAAGATATAGGACAAAGAGAATTTCATTGGCCACAAACTTCGTTCTATTCAATTGAAGATTACAAATTAAAAAATGATTTAATTTTAGTGTTTGGTGAAGAGCCTTCAATGAAGTGGAAAACCTATTCTGAAAATATTTCAAATACTTTATTAGATCTAGGTGTTAAGAAAGCTGTTACATTAGGTGCATTTTTTGGTCAAGTTGCTCACACACTTCCTGTTCCTATCTTTGGAGTGAGTGATGACCCAACTTTTCATGCAAGATATAACGTTTTATCAACAAACTATTCAGGTCCAACAGGGATAACAAGTGTTGTTGGTCATGATTTGAGAAAAAATGGTATTGAGACTTCTGGGTTGTGGGCTGCTGTTCCTCATTACTTAAGTTCTGGAGGGTACCCTAAAGGGATTAGTGCTCTGTTAAATAAAACAGCTGAAATATTAGACATAGATGTTGATGACACCGGAATACAAAGTGAAGGTCAACAGTTTGAATTGCGAATCAACAAGGCTATGGAAAATTCACGAGATCTTGCAGAATATGTTTCTAAATTAGAAGAAGCAGAAGTAAACATAGAAGACAATTTTTCAGAAGATAATTTAGTTGAACAAATTGAAGATTTTTTAAATAACGAAGGTAAAGATATTTAAGAACTCTTCTTCTTATGCCTATTTGACTTACGACGTTTTCTGTACTTATGTTTCGACATTTTCTTACGTCGTTTTTTTATCAAAGATCCCATAAATTATTTTTTATTCCTTTTTTTCCGGACTGAAGAAGTGTAGTCGATTTTTAATATTTAAGTGAAAGTTGTTTTTCAAAATTTTCAGTATTTACAGCTTCATATACGTATTTAATCTTGGTTTTTCCAAGATTTAAATAATCTTTATCAGTTTCCTTGTCTAAAACTCCTTTTCGTGTCGCCCATAAACCCCATGTTAGAGAGCTTAAATATCTGTACAGATTCCATAAAACTTGATCATCTCCCCCTTCTTCAAGTTCTAGTGCAGAAAATAATTCTTTTCTTTCATTTTCTTCAATATTTTGTTGTAAGCATAAATCTCCAAAATCAAAAAATTTACTTTCCATTCCTGAATATTCCCAATCAATTAAATACATATCGCCATCTAAAAGAATAAAGTTTGGACCATAGATATCTTTATGGCATGGAACTAATTTCTGATTAATCTCTTTTATTTTTTGAAGTAAATAATGTCCTACTTTTGCCATTTCTTTTTCTTCTTCTTCTTTATGAATTTCATTAAAGAATTTATTGTGATCAAAACATTGTTCAAATGTAATATCGCTTTGGTGTAGGGCTTTAAGCGTAGTAAAAGCTTTACTCAGATATTGTTTACTTTTTAATTCCTCAGGTTGAAGAGCAATTAAATCATTTTCAAAATGTGAAATTTTTATTCCAGTGTTTTCATCAAAATATAAGAAAGGTAATGTTAGTCCTGCTTCTGCTGCTGTAGCTTGATTATTTTTTTCTGCTTTCCTATTTATCAAATCTGGGTTTTTACCCGGAAGCCTTAGTACAAAAAATTTATCAGCTACTCCCACTTTAAAACTATTATTTGTTATTCCTCCTAATTCTGATATTGAATAACTTTCTGGGTCAGAAATATTAGTTATTTTAGAATTTAAAAATATATCTACTACTTCTTTTGTGTTTGTCATCTTATTAACATAACACATGAAGCTATGAATGACCCATTTGCCTTAAATTTAACAATAAATTTACTCCTTCTCGGAGTAGGTTCTGCAATGTTTTTTGGAAACCTTTTTGCTTATCTCAATAAAAATAAAGAAGGTAAAGAAATCTACTTAGCAAGAACTATTTTTCTTGGAATTATTGGTTTTGTAATAACCTTGTGGGCTGTTCTCTCTATTGTAAATGGATAAAAAAAATGAGAATCTTGACTATTATATTCAAAGGACAGAAGGAATTATGCTTTCAGATGTAGATATAAAAATGGCTCTTGATGAAAAATTAATTGAGGTTAGCCCATTAGATGATACTTACATTCAGCCCTCAAGTATAGACTTAAGAGTAGGGTCTGAATTTAGAGTTTTTGAAAATCATAAATATAGCCATATAGATCCCAAAGCAGACCAAGATGATTTAACTACTTTAGTTACAGCTACAATTGAGGAGCCCTTTGTTTTGCATCCTGGTGAGTTTGTTCTTGGTACTACTTTTGAAAGAGTCACTTTGTCAAACAAGGTTGTTGCAAGACTCGAGGGAAAATCTTCCTTAGGAAGAATTGGCTTATTAATACATTCTACTGCAGGGTTTGTTGATCCTGGTTTTGCTGGTTATTTAACTTTGGAGCTTTCTAATGTTGCAAATCTACCAATAAAAATTTATCCCGAAATGAAAATAGGTCAAATCTCTTTCTATTATTTAAATTCTCCATCAGAATCTGAGTATGGTTCTGAAGCCTACGGAAGCAAATATCAAGGACAAGAAGGGCCTACTCCAAGTAAAAGCCATTCAGATTTTAATAAATAATGATTCCTGGAATTGGAACAATTGTTAATGGGGTGGGTGTATTATTTGTNGGAATTTTATCTAGANTAATTTTTAAAAAAGAGTTAAAAGATTTTGAAGATAACTTNCTTCCTCTTGGATTNTTAGTTCTAGCTTTAGGTTTAAGAGAGTCTCTTAAAAGTCCTGACTATGTTCGTTTAATNAATTTTGAGGTCTCAGGCTTTATATTTACGCTTTTTGCTGTAATTATTGGTGCTGTAATTGGGAACTTTTTAAAAATAGAAGAGAAAATTAAAAATTTTGGTGACTATCTTTATAGCAAATTTGAAAAATCTGATCCTGATCAAAGCAAGTTTATCGAAAGTTACCTGACTACAACTTTAATAGTTATCACTGGACCTTTAGCAATTATTGGTCCATTTTTTGATGTCGTTGAATCAAACTTGGAATTGCTTCTAATTAAAACTGCACTTGACTGTTTTTTGGTTATGTTTATAACATCAAGTGGAGGAAAAGGGGCTGTATATTCAGGAGTTTCTATATTAATTTATCAAGGTTTTTTTACATTATGTGCTTTATTAATAAATACAAACATTGATCAGATAGTATCTGATTCAATTGCAGGTATTGGCGGAGTTTTGTTAATCGGTGTTGGGATAAATCTTTTGGGNCTAAAAAAAATTCCTGTTGGAAATTACATGCTTAGTCTTTTTGTGCCTTTTGTTTTGACATTGTAAATGTTCTAGTTGCGCCCTCTACCCCTTCAAATATCTTTATTACCTTCTGTGATTCATCTTCAAAATTAGAAGTAACTTTTTCTGGATTTCTAAGATTAAATGCTCTATTTTTAAAATCTATCTCAACAGGAACATATGGTATATCTAATTCTTTTGCTAAATAATAAAACCCGCTTCTAAATTTTTCGGTAACTTCTGTGCCTGCTTCTGGAGCTATTAATAAAATATAGTTATCAATTTTCGCAAATTCTTCAATGGCACCCTTGATCGTACCTCTTGAGTTAACTCTGTATACAGGAACACCCCCAAGTCTTATTAGTATTATTTTTTGAAGCCACCCCAGTGGCCATGGAATACCTAATCTATCTAAATTCTTTGAAAATGTTACAAGGCTTGGTAGTCTCGTAAATATCCAACTTGCTCCAAAAAAAGTAACTTTTAAATCTAGAGCTAAAACAGCTAATAAACCATACCAACCATCTCTCATCGCTGAATGNGGTGCTCCAATTAAAATCATTTTCTTTAAGTTAGGAATAGTTCCTGTTATGTCCCATTTAAATAGTTTTAATAATANCCTTGCTAAAGGGCCTAAAATTATTCTTTTCCTCTGAGGAATATTCTCAGGAACATCAATCATTATCTACTATATACCTAGCNATCTGAACAGCATTTAAAGCAGCACCCTTTAAAAGNTTGTCTGAAACAGCCCAAAAATTAAGAATTCNATTNNCTGATAATCCTTTTCTCATTCGCCCAACTAAAACTTGCTTNCTTCCNTCAGCGTCTAAAGGTGTTGGTANCTTATCTTTCCAGTATTCAACCCCATCAAAACTATCAATTAATCCTATTGCTTCNTTAACATCTGTTTCTTTCTCAAAAGTAGCTGAGCAAAATATTCCATGGCCAGTTTTAACNCCTACTCTTGCNTTTGAAGGCTCTACAATCAGTTGAGGTATATTTAATATTTTTCTTGATTCATTTACAAACTTCATCTCTTCATCTGAATAACCATTTTCNGTTAAATTACCAGCTAAAGGTATTACGTTTCTTGCTATAGGCCTATCATAAAATCCTTTNTNGTAATCTGAATCTANNTTTTCTCCTAAGCTCTCNTCTTGAATAAGTGAATTGACGGCTTCACTTCCTGATCCNGAAACAGCTTGATAAGCTACTGGAACAATATTTAATAAATTATATTTATCATGTAGNGGTTTNAATACCATTACTAATCCCATAGTCGTGCAATTAGGATTTGATATTAATTTTGTTTCTTGAGATATTGTATTTTCATTTATTCCAAAAACAACTAGTGGAACTTCTTTCTCCATTCTAAAAGCTGAAGAGTTGTCAATGACGTAAGAACCTTTGGAAGTAAAAATTTCAGCAAAATTTTTTGATCTTTCACCTCCTGCTGAAAATAAAGATATGTCATAGGATTCTATATTATTCTCACTAAGCTCTTTGACTTCATAGTCTTTACCATTGACCTTTAATTTTTTACCTGCTGATTTGCTTGAGGCAAACAATGTATAATTTGTATCTTTTGGAAGGAACTCTTCACAAAGATTGATAATCTCTCTGCCGACTAATCCTGTTGATCCAACAATTGCGATATTCATTTACTAAGAAATAAATTCTTCATGAAGCGCTTCTATAGCTTTGTTCATGTCACTTTTTGGAATTACACATGAAATTCTTATAGGAGATGTGGAAATCATTCCTATATTTATATCATTTTTACCTAATATAGAAAACATCTTTGAAGCTATACCAGATTCTGTTTTCATTCCTGCACCAATAATTGAAACTCTTGCTACATTTTCATCTGAATCTGTTCCTTCAGCTTCTAAGTCGCTAGAAAGGCTTGAGAGAATTTCTACTACATCTTCTCTTTGATCGGTAGGGGCTGTAAAGCTTATGTCAGTTTTTGAATCCTTAGAAACATTTTGCACTATCATATCAACAATTATTCCACCTTCAGATAAAGGACCGAAAACCTTTCCTGCTATACCAGGTTGATCAGGAACTCCAAAAAGAGTGAACTTCATCTCTTTATCGTTATGAGTAACTCCTCTAACTATTGCTTCTTCCATTGCCTTTTCCTTTACTAACGTACCCTCACCGTTATTAAATGTTGACTTTACAATTATTGGTACATTATACCTTCTACCAAATTCTACTGACCTAGCCATTAATACTCGGGCTCCTGAAGAGGCCATCTCTAGCATTTCGTCATAAGTTATTTCATCTATAAGTTGTGCATTTTTAATTATTCTTGGATCCGCTGTAAAAACACCTTCAACATCTGTATAAATCTCACACCTTTCAGCGTTTAATGATGCTGCTAAAGCAACTGCTGTTGCATCTGACCCTCCTCTACCTAAGGTCGTTATTTCTTTAGTCTCTTTATTGACTCCTTGAAAGCCTGCAACAATAACAATGTTTCCTCTCTCTATTCCTTCTTTTACTCTTTCTCCGCTTATGTTTTCAATTTCTGCCATTCCATGTCTCGATGTAGTTGTAATACCAGCTTGCGAGCCTGTTAATGAAAAAGATTCATATCCTAAATTATTCAGATGAATTGCTAAAAGAGACATTGTGATTCTTTCTCCAGCAGATAAAAGCATATCCATTTCTCTAGGAGATGGGGTTTCAGAAAGCTCTCCCGCTAAGTCAATTAATTCATCCGTGCTTGAACCCATTGCTGAAACCACGACTACTACTTCGTTTCCACTCTCTTTGCATGCAATAATTTTATTCGCGACAGTTTTAAGTGATTCAGGGTTTGAAACACTTGTTCCTCCAAATTTTTGTACTATTAAACTCATCTGAAACATTCTAATGAACTTATTAAAGATTTAACAGACCTAGTACTCTAGTTTGTAATGGCTATTGATTTACATATACATTCAATAAACTCTGATGGTACAGATACTGTTGATGAAATAGTAGAAAAAGCTTTAGAAATGCAGCTAGAAGCTATTTCTATTACTGATCATGAATATCTAACAATTCCAAAAAAAAGAGATGGAATTGAAATAATTAACGGAATTGAAGTTAGCGCTAATTGGAATACAGTTGAAGATTCGAATGTATTTGCAGGTATACATTTACTAGTTTATTTTTTAGAAGAACAAAGTCCCATTACAAAACACTTGAAGAATATTCGAAATCTTAAGATTGAAAGAAATAAAGAAATAATAAAAAAACTAAATAAAGAAAACATAAAAATAGAAGAATCAGAGCTTGATAAGTTTC
>PBPX01000029.1 GCA_002724835.1 Actinomycetota bacterium
AACTGTTTGTTTTAATCCACTAAAATTAAGGAAACTAGTATGAATTTATTTATTAGAGAAGATTTTATTTCGCATGCCGGCCTTCCTCTAACGTGGAAGGTTGAATGCGATGCGTTGACTGATAATGATTACGAAGCTTTAGCAAAAATAGTTAGTGAAAAATTAACCTTTAGAGATGTAAAAGGTATACCAAGAGGAGGTATCCCATTTGAAAAAGCTTTAAAACCATACTCTACAAATGATGAAAATGATCCGCTATTAATTGCAGATGATGTCTATACAACTGGTACNTCTATGAGAGAAGTNTATGAAGAAGGTGCTATTGGNATNGTTGTTTTTGCTAGAAATNAAATAACAGATGATTGGATAAAAGCAATCTGGCAATTATCAATTTAAAATGACTGAAAATAAATATGCTTCTGCTCTAGATGGTCTAACAATTGAAGACCCTGTAGAAAGTTTTTTTGNATTCTGTCGTGAAAGAGAAAATATTCGAAAATTAAGAGAAAGTGGAGAGCCTNCTCCGTGGAGCGANGATCCNATATTTCAAAAAGGAAGNTTTCTTAATGTTTTTCGTGAAGATGATAGGGGTAGTAAAGCAATATTACGTTTTGCTNNTGGCCTAGAAGATGACTTACCAACATTAATTAATGCTNTATTCTTTGGTCGCTGGTGCAATAGNCAAGAAACACTTGATTTATTATCTCCAGAAATGCTATCAAACCCTAAAGAACTTGAAGAAATGTTAAATAATATTGAATCATGGTGTAATGAAACAGCATATCCTGTGCAGCCTATTGAATGGGGAGGAAAAGAGTACTCAAGAATGGATGCAGCAACCAAACTATTCCCCCGCATTAAAGAAGAACTTGCAGAAATTATTAAAAATTCAAAAGGAAATGCNATAACTGCTACAAATGCAGTGAATCAAGAGTTCAAAATGGAGAATGANTTCCCANTATTTATGGCNGTAATAGATATTGCATGGTTTCGTCCAGATATTATTGAGCCTGAAACTGATGTTCCAACTGGAATTGGTGCTGTAGCTTATTTAGATCGATTAGAAAAATTTCTTAATCTCAATGATCATCAAGAAACGAGNAGAAAAATGATTGAATTACAAAAAGAGTACTGGCCAGAAGCAAAAAGACCTTTTAACCCAATAGATATTGAATATCTTTCATGCGAATGTAGAAAATATTACAGTTATGTCAATGGAACAAAAAAGTTTGAAGGTAAAAANCTATTTAAACCAAATTAGTTTTCGAATTTATTAACTCTTCTAACATAATTTTCTTCATTCAGAAATAAAGCTGAAAGAAAAGAATTCACTATTTTAACTGCTTCTCCTTCATTTACATTATTTGAACCTAGACAAAGAACATTTGNATTATTGTGCTCAACGCTTTGTACTGCAGTATCAACATCAGAAACATTTGCAGCTCTTATCCCAGAGATTTTATTTGCAGCTATAGACATGCCTACTCCNCTACCACAAATTANTACTCCCCTATAATCTTCATTATTTAATACAAAATCAGAAACTTCNGAAGCAAAATCTGGAAAATCACAACTTTCTTCACTATCGGTTCCAAAATCTTTAATAGTTATTTCTTCTCCAAGANTATCTATAAGATACTGTTTTAATTTATATCCAGCATGATCAGATGCAATGGCAATATTATTAATCATTAAATTAATTTTTCGATATCTAACAATTCGTCNATTTCTGCTTCAGAAAGTAACTCTTTTTCTAGCAAAACTTCTTTAATAGTTCTGTCANTAGACATAGCTTCCTTAGCTACTTCTGCTGCTGTGTCATATCCTAACTTTGGTACTAAAGCTGTAACTAAGATTGAATTCTTTTGGATATTGCCNTCTAACTTTTCAGTATTTGCTTCTAATCCTTTAATTAGCTTCTCACCAAAAACTTTTGTACTAGTTGAAAGAATTGCAATACTTTCTAATNCATTATGGGCCATAACTGGCAACATTGTGTTGAGTTCAAAGTTACCATTTGCAGCTGCAAAAGTTATTGCTGTATCGTTCCCTATTACTTGTGCAGATACTTGCATCATCATNTCNGGNATTACTGGATTTACTTTTCCAGGCATAATTGAAGATCCNGGTTGTAATGCCGGTATTTTTAATTCATTTAAACCAGATATTGGGCCACTCCCCATCCATCTAATGTCATTAGCAATCTTAAATAAAGAGACAGCTAGTGACTTTAGAGCCCCTGATAACTGAACTATTTCATCTCTTGAACCTTGTCTAGTAAAGTGATTGCCAACCTCTTCAAAGTCTGTACTTAAAGATTTCTTTATTTCTTTAGCGACGTCAGCTCCAAAACCATCTGGTGCATTTATTCCTGTACCGACAGCGGTACCTCCAATTGCAAGTTTTCTAACATTGTCTAATGAATTATCAACATCTTGCATTCTTTCAGAAACTAATGCTGCATAACCCATAAATTCTTGGCCTAAAGTAACTGGCGTTGCATCCATTAAATGAGTTCTTCCGTTCTTGTANACTTTATCCCAATCCTTGCCCTTTTCTTCGAGTAATGAAACTAGACCCTTAAGTTCAGGAATTAATCCCTCTGTTGCCTCTAAGACAGCAGCAACGTTCGTCGCAGTTGGTATTACATCATTTGAGGACTGACTCATATTTACATGGTCATTTGGATGTACTTCACTTCCACTTTTCTCTGATGCCAAACGTGCAATTACTTCATTTGCATTCATATTTGTTGAAGTACCTGANCCTGTTTGAAAGATNTCTAATACAAAATCATCATCATGTTTTCCATCAATTACTTCTTGAGCACTTTCTNCAATTGCTGTTGTGATATCTTTTTCTAATAATTTATTTTTTTGATTCACTAGTGCACAAGCTTTTTTAATTTCAGCTAAAGATCTGATAAAAGTTCTAGAAAATTTCAAGTCTGAGATTGGAAAGTTTTCTACTGCTCGNGCTGTAGATGCTCCATATAGTGCAGATTCAGGGACTTCGAACTCCCCCATGGAATCCTTTTCAATCCTTGTATTCTTTTTATTCAATTTTATTCCCTATATTGAGTGTATCCACCAGAATCGACTTCTTCAATCAATTCATTTCCACCAGACTTAACAATTTTACCATCTACAACAACATGGACTTTATCAACATCTAAATATTTGAGTATTCGACTGTAGTGGGTAACCAATACATAAGATGTTGAGCTCTCTCTGGTTTCATTAATTAAGTTTGCAACTGATTTAATTGCATCAATATCTAACCCTGAATCAATCTCATCTAAAAGAGCAACTTTAGGATTTTTAAGNGAAAGCTGGAAAAGTTCAGATCTTTTTTTCTCTCCTCCAGATANGTCAACATTTACTTCTCTATCTAAAAATTCCTCCATACTAAATCTTTTTGCTAATTCAATTATTTCTTCATCTGATAATTCACTATTGATGCTTTTTGAAAACTCCATCAGTGTTACTCCATTTAGACCCACAGGGTACTGGAAAGATTGAAACACTCCGGAATCTGANCTCTCATTTTGTGGTAAAGAAGAAATATCTTCATCNCCAATAGAAATTTTTCCNCCTTGTGAGTAATCCTTATTGCCCATTACTACATGGCATAAGGTTGATTTGCCTGAACCATTTGGTCCCATAATTGCATGAAGTTCTCCAGGTCCTACTTCTAAATCAATACCATTTAGGATGCTTACATCNCCNATTGAAGCAGTTAAATTTTCAACTTTAAGCATCTTCACCTACTTCTAAATATAAATACTCATCATCTACATCTGTTTTATAACTTACNACAGGTTGTGTAGCAGGNAGAGTTTTTGCTTCTCCTGTTTTTAAATCAAACTCAGCACCATGAAGTGGGCACTCAACTAAACAGTCAAACACTTCTCCTTCTGAAAGAGAAGCCTCTGCATGAGAACATGTATCGTCTATTGCATAAATTTCACCATCTACATTAAATACCGCAATTTTCTTATCTTCAATTTCTACTAATTTTGATGTATTTTCAGTAATTTCTGAAAGTTTTAAAACCTTAACCTTTTCCATTATTTCCTCTTTTTAAAACATTTTCATATTTTTTTTCTAAAATTCCAGAAACTTGATCATGTATAATTTCCCAGCTTTCTTCATTAATTACTTCATTAAAAAAACCTTTTATTAAAATTTTTTCAGCAGCTTCTTTCTCTATGCCTCTTGACATTACATAGTGATATAACTTTTCTTCAATTGGTCCAACTGATGAACCATGNCTACAAATAACATCATCACAAAGAATTTCTAAATTTGGCACAGATTGTGCAGTTGCTTTTTCACTAAGAAGGATATTCCTATTTTGCTGATGGGAATCTGTTTTTTCTGCTCCTTCACCAATATGAATAGTTCCTGTNAAAATTGAACTACTTTCATCCCCTAAAACACCCTTTGTAATCATGTTTGATGATGTATTTGTACCAAGATGGTTGACAAATACTCTATTGTCATGAACTTGATTTTCCTCACCGAAGTAGACGCCATCTATGTTAAATCGTGAACCATTTCCAACTAAGTCTATATCCATTCTTGATCTTGAAAACGTGGCTCCAGTACTGACTAAATGTATTGATAAATTTGCATCGTTTAAAAGCTTTCCGTATAAAGAGTTTATTAATTGAATTTCACTCTCAGTTGTAGCGCTGATAATTAACTCTAAACTTGCATTCTTATCTAGAAATAACTCAATTATTGGATATGTGTTTCCTTTTACTGCTTCGGCAAAATTTAAAAATACTTTTCCTGATGTATTCGTGTTTACATTTATTCCAAGATACGGGACTGATGTATCATCAGACTGATAGTTGATTGAATAGTACTCAGAAAAATCTTTTTCAATATCTAAACGAAAACCGCCTGTTACTTTCTCAAACTGTTCAACAACAAATTTATCCAGAGGACGCTTAATTGATTCATCAACAACAGGAGAAGTAACCTCATCCAAGCTTGTCAGAGCTACACCCTCTATCTCATTATTAACTGAATGACTGTGGCAATTACTGTCTACATTAAATTCTTTATTAGTAGTTAGCTTTGATTCTTTACCTGTATCAAAATTATTAATATTAAATACATTTTTTCCAACATATTTCCAATCCTCATTTTTGACTGATATATCTTCGAAGTCGTTTGAAGATTTGTCTACTATATTTTTTTCTATAATTTTTGTATTCAATATAACCCTAAATAATTAGCCTACAGCTCCGGCTTCAATCATATTAAGTTCTATTAATTGGTTAAACTCCATGGCATATTCCATCGGCAAAGTTTTAGTAAATTCTTCAACAAATCCTGCAACAATCATTGATGTTGCCTCTTCTTCGCTTAATCCTCTACTCATNAGGTAAAACAATTGATCTTCACCAACTTTAGAAACCGTNGCTTCATGGCCAATTTCTGCAGTAGATTCCTCAATCTCCATATATGGATATGTATCAGAACGAGAATCATCATCAAGTATAAGTGCATCGCATCTTACAAAACTTTTTGCAGTTTCAGCTCCATCTTCTACTCTAACTAAACCTCTATAAGCACCTCTTCCACCACCTTTTGATACTGATTTAGAAGTTATTAATGATGTTGTATCAGGTGCAAGATGGATCATTTTTGCTCCTGTATCTTGATGTTGACCAGTATTTGCAAANGCAACTGATAAAACTTCTCCNTGNGCACCAGGCTCCATTAAATATACNGAAGGATATTTAACTGTTANTGAAGANCCAAGGTTTGCATCTATCCATTCCATTGTTGCATTTGCATAAGCTTGNGCTCTTTTAGTTACAAGATTNAACACATCATTTGACCAGTTTTGAATTGTTGTATACCTACATTTTCCTGATGGTTTTACTACAATCTCAACNACAGCAGAATGTAANGCATCAGTTGTATATACAGGTGCAGAGCANCCTTCTATATAATGNACTGANGCACCTTCATCAACAATAATTAANGTTCTTTCGAATTGACCCATGTTCTCAGCATTAATTCTAAAGTATGCCTGTAGCGGATCTTCAACATGAACTCCTTTTGGAACATAAATAAATGAACCACCTGACCAAACCGCAGAGTTAAGAGCAGCAAATTTATTNTCTCCTGGAGGAATAACTGTACCAAAATGTTCTTTAACTAACTCTGGATATTCTCTTACAGCAGTNTCCATATCACAAAAAAGAACACCTAACTTCTCTAAATCTTCNCTATTTTTGTGATATACAACTTCACTTTCGTATTGTGCGGTTACTCCAGCTAAGTAGGTCCTTTCAGCTTCTGGAATCCCTAGTTTTTCATAAGTTTGTTTAATTTCCTCTGGAACTTCATCCCATGAATCAGCCTGATTTTCTGTTGGCTTAATGTAGTAATAAATATCATCGAAATCTAGTGAGGCCAACTTTTCTTTAGCTACCCATTCTGGCATTGGCTTATCTAGGAATCTTTTATATGCTTTAAGCCTAAAATCGAGCATCCATTCAGGTTCTTCTTTTATCTCAGACATTCTTCTAATTATGTCTTCATTCAAACCTTTTTCTGGTTTAAAGACATTTTTTTCAGGGTCAGACCACCCAAGTGAATATTTACCAATATCGATATTAACGTCAGCCATACTCTTATTCTAGTTCTATGCCAGTTCAATAATAAGTACTATCTAAGTAGATTTTTGAACAAATTAAAATAAAAATATGCCAGTTATATGTATAAACCCAACAAATGAGATTGAAGCCGAGATTATTAACAAACTCAGCCTGCAAAACCAAGATTTGAGACTTTTCGTCTCAAACAAAAATGAAGAAAACTATATTAACAAACTAAAGGGGAAAAAAGCTGTTGGTGACGTTACCGATGATACTCATATATCTACTGCATGTAGAGGAGCTTTCTGCGGGGTCTTCTTTGAAAATAACGAAAGAGATATATTTATAAATGCGATCAATGAGAGCGGTTTAAAAAGAATAATTTGGGTTTCTGAAAATGATACGAATAAAAATATTTTGGAATTAGATAATCTTATCTATTTAAAACATAAGAATTACAAAGGCGTAGAAGAAAAAATATTAGATTTAGAAAGTCAAGAAACAGTAGAGTATGGTTTGATAGACTTAGATACATAATATGGTCAAAAAATCAGTATTTAAAGAAGGCTCAGGGTCAAGAAAGGGTTTTGTATCTGAGTTTCAAGATGAGCTATTACCAAAAGAAACTTCAAGTAACAATATTTCTAAAGTAAAAAATAAATTAATCAATAAAAGTTCAGAAGATATGTCAGAACTATTAGACAATTGTGTATCTTTAACAATTACTTCACCCCCTTACAATATTGGAAAGTTAAGTGATGTCGAAATGAGTGATGAAGAATACTGGGCAATGATTGAAAATTGTTTTAGGGAAGTATATAGAGTTACAGAATCTGGAGGTAGGCTAGTTGTCAATGTAGCAAATCTTGGAAGAAAACCATATATTCCATTTTCTGATAAATATACAAACCTTTTAACAAATCTTGGATTCATAATGAGAGGTGAGATAATTTGGCAAAAATCAAAAGGGGCAAATGCAAACTTTGCATGGGGAAGTTGGCTTTCAGCCTCAAACCCGGTGATTAGAGATGTACATGAATATTTATTAGTTTTTTCTAAAGAATCGATGAGCAAAAATAATAAAGGCAAGTCGACAATTAAAAAAGAAGAGTTTATGGATTCAACTTTGTCAATCTGGAACATACCCCCTGCAAGAGCAAAAAAAATTGGCCACCCTGCCCCATACCCTACAGAACTTGTAGAAAGATTTATAAAACTATATACATATGAAAATGAACTTATTCTTGATCCATTCATGGGAAGCGGAACAACAGCTCTAGGGGCTCTTAATTTAAAAAGAAATTATATAGGTTACGAAATTAATAAAAATTATATTGAATTAGCTAATAAAAGAATTAGGGAAGAAACTAATTAAAAAAACCTGTCTTAGTTATTTTTCAATACAGCAAGATATACGAAGCCGAATATTCCCATTCTCTCAACAGTAAAGCTGGTGAAGTTATTTTTTTCAAGAAAGACTTCAGGGGCTTCGAACTTATCTAGAGATGTATAGAGAAATCTATATTCCTTAAAGTTAAGTGTGGCAATACCAATAAAATGTAATGTAATAAATGTCCCTAACCTATGGAGCAATTTGGTAAATCTATTTAATGGTCTCGTCATATCAAGCAATACAAAATTACCACCATCTTTAAGAACTCTTCTTATTTCTTCAAAAGCTTTATCTACATCAGAGACATTCCTCCAAACAAAAGCACAGTAAACACTATCAAAGGTTTTATCATCAAAAGGTAGAGCCTCTGCAGATCCAATAATCTTGTTGGAAAAATTATTTAGAGACAACATTTTTTCATCAGGATCTAATGCAGTTACTTCATAGTCAACAAGTTGTTTTTCAGCTGAACCAGTACCACTTCCAAGGTCAAGGACTTTTGTACCAACTAATTTTTTTGAAGCTTTTTCTCTCCAAGACTTATCAAATCCAAGTGTGAGAAGAGAATTTATACCATCATAAAATTTGTAGATCTTAGAAAAATTAGCAGATTTAGACAACCTAAAGTATGTAAGCTACTGAAAGTAATATTCCTGTTAAGAAATGAATTCCTATTGTAGAAACATTTACTAATAAAAGTTCATATGGTACTTTTTGTCTATCAGCATCTGGATTATTCCATTTGATCATCCACTCATCAGCCATTTTGAAAGCTTTCCATACAAGAATGATTGGTAAAAGAGCAATAAATGCATAAACTGTTCCATAATCAGTGAAGAAACTAATCCCACCAATTACACCAACAGCAATAAAAGCTTCTATCATAAATTGTTTATAAAGGGACAATGGTTTTTCAAGTCTCATCCATCCATCTTTAACGGCAGTTCTTACTACCCATGTGTTTTTTCCTACTGCAGCATCTGCCGGTGCATCTTGAAACTGATTAATCCATACAATCAACATAACTAATATTCCAATTGGAACAGAAGCTATGAGGGCTTCTACCCAATTCCAAGATGATAAATCATTATTGTGTATTGGTAAGGTCAAAGCATAGTGAGCTCCCATAACCATAACTGGACCAAACCCTAATGCTATAGCTATTTCTCCTAAGCCTTTATATCCAAGCCTTATCGGATCCCCCGTATATCCGAGTGCAAGAAAAGTACCAAGAATTCCAGCCCACAAAATTGGTGTATTGCCAAAGAATTCACCACTAATTTGTTTATTTATATGTAAACCTATAGCAATTGTTCCAGTAATGCTTGCTAAAGCCGTAAGTAAAACCTGACCTGGTGTCATTAGTCCTACTTGTATTACTCTACTTCCCCCATTAAAAGGACTAGCAACTTTATTTATTTCATCTGCATTAGAAGTGTGATCAAAATAATCATTTGATGAATTAGTAGCTATTTGCGCTAACGATGCTCCAAAAAGTACTAACCAAAACATACTCCATGACCATTCACTCATTAAGTTATTTGTTTTTAAATCGCTCCATGCGACTGCAGATCCAATAAATATTGGAGCAAAAGTAGCAGTTAAAAAAGGCGCTCGAATAGTTCTTAACCATAGTCCTACTCTTTTTAATGCCATTCTGAAAGCAAACTTTAATGCTGAAGTTTTGTTGGCTGGAAAAGTTTTCCATTCAAATTTTTCTTCCTGATAAAAATCTACATATTTTATAGTTGTAGGTTTAATTCTGTAATAACCAACAACATCATTTTTAATTAAAAAATCATCATCCATGAATTCTTTAAAAGCATCTGTTGTTTCGAGGACTAATTTATAAGCCTTCTTTTTTTCATCTTCATCTTTAATTTTGTAGGCTTCACCGTCGATTTGTAGACCTCTAATTCCTTCTTGTCCCTTAGGCCATATAACAGCATGTACTCTTGGGTTCAATCTTATTTGTTCTGCTTTTCTTGTCGGATTGAAAGTAAAGAAAATTAAATCATCTCCATCTCTATTAAAAAAAACAGAAGCACCTGAAGAATTTCCGCCAACACTTGTAGCTATAAACATCCTGTCAGCTTCATCTAAAACATCTTGAATTTTATTATCTAGTAAATCATTCATTAACATAACCATAATACGCTTGTGAAATAATGCACAAAGTCTTTACTCTTTCTTTTCTTTTGATTTATCATTAAAAAGTATGTTTAAAGTCTTCAGAACACCTGAGTTTAAAAAAGCATTGAGTTTTTATGTTGAAGGTATAAAAGGAAATAAAAAACATTTTTATATATCTATGTCTTCAGCTGTTCTTTGGTGTTTTTTAGTAGTTCTGCATCCGTACATTATTAAAAGGGTAGTTGATGATGGAATTCTTACTGGAAACACTCGGATTCTTGTAGTTTTATTATCTTCATTAATTGTTATTGGTTATACACGTGCAATATCAATTGGAACTAGAAGATATTATGGAATGTCAGTCTCATATAGTGTAGAAGCAGGAATCAGGAACAGTATTTTTTCGCATATGCAAAAACTTGCATTTAAATATCACGATAAAGTTCCTACTGGAGAACTGATGGCAAGAGCTTCTAGTGATGCTTCTCAAGTTCGTCTAGCATACGCTATTGCCCCTTTAGCATCAGCAAATATTTTCTTATTATTTATTCTTAGTATCACTTTGCTAAGCATAAGCCTGCCCTTAGGATCTGTTGTCCTACTTTCTATTCCTGGAGTTTTATGGGTTGGTGCTAAATTTGCTGAGAAAGCAATGGAAGTTTCTTTAAGAGTAAAAGAAGCAGAAGCGACTATGACAACTGAAGTTGAGGAACAGCTAGGAGGAATTAGAGTTGTGAAAGCTTTTGGTAATGAAAATTTTGCTTCAGATAAAGTAGACATCGCGATTGATAATATATATGAAAAGTCTCTAGATTATTTAGACCTAAGAACTAAATTTATTCCAATTTTTGAGCTTATTCCGATGATAATTACTTTGTTTGTATTAGTTCTTGGTGGATTTTTATCAGTAAATAATTATATATCTTTGGGTGACTTCATAGCTTTTAACCAATATGTATTTTTACTCATGTGGCCATTAAGAATAACGGCATGGTTTCTATCTGAGATACCCGGAAGTATTTCTGCAGCAAACAGAATTCTTGAATTACTAAATGAAAAACCTGCAATAGTAAATAAAAAAGATCTTGAAGAACTACCAGAGGATGGGTCTGGAACAATTAAATTTAATAAAGTTAATTTTCAATATGGAAATGAGAAAATATTTAATGATTTATCTTTTTCAGTAGAGGGTAAAAAAACTGTAGCTGTTGTGGGCTCAACAGGATCCGGAAAATCTACACTTGGATATTTAATTCCTAGGCTATACCAAATTGATTCAGGAGAAATTGAAATAGATGGAGTCAATATTAATAATCTTGATTTATCAGAATTAAGAAACAATGTGAGTTTAGCTTTTCAAGAAAGTTTTTTATTTTCAAACACTGCAAAAGAAAATATTGCTATTGGCTTAAAAGATGCAACTCAAGAAGAAATTGAAAATTCAGCAAATGTTGCAAGAGCTCATGAATTTATTTCTGAACTCCCTGAAGCTTATGAAACAACAGTCGGAGAGAGAGGCTATGGATTATCAGGAGGCCAAAGACAAAGAATTGCACTAGCGCGTGCTATCTTAAGAAATCCAAGAATCTTAATATTGGATGATGCTTTATCAGCCGTTGATGCTTCTACAGAAGAAGAGATCAGAAATGAGCTCAATTCTGCAATGAAAAATATGACTACTTTGATAATTACAAATAGGCTTCCAACTATTGAACTATGTGATGAAGTTATTTTTATTGAAAATGGAAAAGTAAAAGCGCAGGGAAAGCATGAAGATATTATCAAAAATGATGAGGCTTACATGAATCTTTTTCTTGAAGAAGAAAGATTAGGATCTACAAAATGAAAGAAAAAATATTCATTAGATCGTATAGATTAGTTCCTGAAATAAGAAATCCTCTTATTAAAAGCTCTCTTATTGTTTTACTAGGAACTGGATTAAGAATGGTTGGTCCTTGGTTAATCTCAAAAGGAGTTGATGAAGGAGTAGTTAAGTCAGATTATTCTTATGTTCTTCAAATATCACTCTTTTATCTATTAACAGTTGTGGCTCTGTATTTTGTTACTAGTAAAGCAATTCTAGCTATTGGATTAGTTGGTGAAACTTATGTCAGACAAATTAGAGAGAAACTATTTAGACATCTGACATCATTGGACATAAATTATTTTGAAAAAAACAAAACAGGTGTTCTAGTAGCTCGTTTAACTTCAGATATGCAGAGTCTGAATGAATTTGCCCGTGAAGGTGCCTCCAGTGTGTTAACTTCTCTTTTGACAATATTTGCAGCAACAGTAGCCGTATTTTTTGTAGATTTTAAGCTATCAGTAGTTGCATTTATTATTTTGCCTTTGTTAGGAGTAGCAACAAGGATCTTTAGAAAACATGCGGATACAGCTTATTGGGCAGTGAGAGAATGGATAGGTCAAGTTTTATCCTCATTGCAAGAAGGAATATCAGGTGTAAGAATAATTCAAGCTTATGGTGATGAAAAGACACAGATTGATAGATTTGAAGATGTAAATCAATCTCACTTAGATGCAAATTTAAGATCTGCAAAAAATATAGCTATTTATTTTCCATTTATTGAAATTACTAGAGTTACATCTATTGCGACTGTCATCTGGTTTGGTGCCCAAAAAATATTTGAAGGAACTTTAACAATCGGAGAGCTTGTTGCATTATTGTTTTATTTAAACTATTTTTTTGACCCATTAATACAGCTTTCTTTTAATTATGACTTATTAAGATCTGCGGGTTCATCAATGAAAAAAGTATTTTCAATACTAGATGAAAAACCATTCTTGTCTGAAAAAGGAGAAACCTCACCTGCTACTGATAATGAGAAAGTTATTGAATTTAAAAATGTTGACTTCTCATATGGAAGAGAATTGGTTCTAAAAAATATAAATTTTGTAATTAATAAAGGTGAAAAAATAGCAATCGTAGGAGAAACAGGGGCGGGAAAGAGTACTATTGCAAAATTAGTTTTAAGATTTTATCTTGCTAATGAAGGTAAGGTAGAGTTTTTTGAAACAGATGCTAATGAAGTAAGCCAACAATGGGTTAGAGACAATGTTGCTTATGTTCCTCAAGAAAGCTTCTTATTTAGAGGAACAATAAGAGACAACTTAATTTATTCCGATCCAAAAAATATAGAATTAGAAGACGAATTAGAGTCTATTGGTGTTCTTTCATGGTTTGACAGGTATGAGAACAAACTTGATCAGGAAGTTGGTGAAAGAGGTGGCAATATCTCAGCTGGAGAAAGACAGTTCGTTGCACTACTACGAGCTGTTTTAGCAAAAAGACAAATAATTGTATTTGATGAAGCAACAGCAAACTTAGATATTGAATCAGAATCATCAATACTTGAGGCAACAGATCAACTGCTCTCTTTCCAGACATCTATTGTGATTGCTCATAGATTAGAAACAATATTAAATGCTGAAAAGATAATGGTTATGGAAGAAGGAAATCTCGTTGGATTTGATAGCCATGATAACCTTGTAAAAAATAACCAAACCTATAAAGAACTTTTTTCAGCTTGGAATTTAGTTAATTAATTATTGATTAGCTAACTGTATCAAAAGAGGACCGATATAACCCTCTGGTAAATTTCCAGCTCTACGGGCTATTACGTTTAACTCTTTATCTAAAAACACCCAGTATGGAAAAGAAGTAAGCCCATATGCATTTGCTATGTCCTTATCTGTATCGTAAATTTGAGTCTCACTCCAACCTTCACGAAATAACCAATCTTGAGGAGGATAATTATCTCTTCCTTTATCTATTGATGTAGCTATTGCAATTATGTCAATCCCTTCTGGAACGCCTATTGTGTCAATAATATCTTGAACTTGTGGAACCTCTTTTTGGCAATGAGGACACCAATGAGCAAGAAATAAAAGTGCTTTAGCATTTCCATCTTTTTCCAAAGATACAATATCTGAATTCTCATTAGGTCCAGAAAAAGTTGGTCCTGGTAAGCCAACCGCTACATTGTCATCATTTTCTCCAGCATATTTAGGAAGATATTCGCCATTTATAGTTGTCTCACCTTCTGGTAAAGGAGCTGCAACAGGTTCTGAACTTAGGGTAACACCAATAGCAACAGCTAAACCTATTACTAATAGTATTGCACCACCTATAATAAAATTTTTATTCAACTATTTGCTCCCTTGCATAGTCATAATACAAGATTGCGGCAAATATAGTAATAAATCCACTACCCGCCATAACTGGAATGCTTATAAATCCAAATATATCAACGTATCTTAAAGAGCAAGGAACATCAATTGCGCAAGAGCCACCGTCTCCTCCTCCGCTTTGAAGATAGATATGGTAAACACTTAGAAAAAAACCAAATAAACTAACGTATCCAAATTTAAATAAATCTTTCTTGAAAAAAGAAGCTATCAAGATCAAAGCAATAGGATACATTAGATACCTTTGATACCAGCAATACTTACAAGGAATGAAGCCTACAACTTCTGAATAAATTAAACTTCCAATTGCACAAAATGTAGCAACACTTATTGCATAATTTAAAAACTGCTCAGTAATTAACTTACTAAATCTTATTTTATTTATGTATAAATAAAATATTGATGCAGTTATCAACCATGAAACTATGGTCATAAAACCAAACAAAGTATTAAAAAATAATATTGTATCCATCTATGTAATTGTACCCATTGAAGAATTAAACAAATATTTGTATTTAAACTATTGCGTTTCCTGTATTTGGGTCGAAATAATGTAGCTTTGATGGGTCAATTGCTAAAGTAATTTTTTCTCCTTCTTTAACAACTGAGTTTGGATTAACTCTTGCTATAAACTTTGTTTGATCTCCTAAAACTGATATATCTTCACCCTCGTCAGCCAGAATCTCTTCTATAGCTTCTGTTTGAACAGGTTTTATATCTTTATAAAAATGAATATATGAGTCCGAACCTAGCTGTTCAATTAAAGATACTTCAATATCTAATTTCTCTGAAAACTCTTTTGAATTTGCATAATTTGAATCTTCAAATGCTTCTGGTCTTATGCCTAATACTATTTCCTCTCCATCAAACTCCTTTAATTTTTTATTTTCATCTGCATTGCATTTAATAGAGTCTTCACCAAATTTTAAAGTTATGTTCTTTGATGAAACTTTTACGTTCGCATAAACAAAATTCATAGATGGACTACCGATGAAACCAGCTACAAAAATATTTTTTGGATATAAATATATTTCCCTTGGAGTATCGATTTGTTGAAGCTCACCTTTTCGTATTACAGCTACCCTGTCTCCCATAGTCATCGCTTCAACTTGATCATGAGTTACATAAAGCGTTGTAGTTTCAAGCTGAGTATGTAATTGACCTAATTCAGCTCTCATTTGAACTCTTAATTTTGCATCTAGATTGGAAAGTGGTTCATCCATTAAAAATGCCTCTGGGTTTCTCACAATTGCTCTACCCATAGCAACACGTTGGCGTTGACCTCCAGATAATGCCTTCGGTTTTCTTTCAAGCAACTCATCAATTTCTAAAATTTTTGCAGCTTCTTTAACTTTTTCATCAATCTCATTTTTAGATAATTTACGAAGTTTCAATGAGAAGGCCATATTGTCATAGACTGACATATGAGGATAAAGTGCATAGTTTTGAAAAACCATAGCAATATCCCTATCTTTTGGAGCTACCTCATTGACTATTTTCTCTCCAATAGAGATTTCTCCTTCAGTGATATCTTCAAGGCCAGCAACCATTCTTAGGAGAGTTGTTTTTCCACACCCCGAAGGTCCGACAAGGACTACAAATTCTCCATCATTAATTTCAATATTTACATCTTCTAAAGCTCTAGTACCGTTTGGATAAATTTTTCCAACAGAGTTAATTTGTATTGCACCCATAATTACTAAATGTATTTTAACCAGATATCAAGATATTTTAAACTCATTTGTATTAATAACTAAAGTCTAACTCTTCAGTTACCTCATCAATATACTTACTTGTTAATTCAATATATTTTGTCATAGCATACCAAAGAGAATCTGCGCCTATTCTTCTTTCCATAAGTTCAGAAGCATCATATCTAAATAAATCTTTTTCTAAAGAGTTTTTTATCAATTTTGCTTCTTTAATAGTTAACTCATTATTAATGGAGCTAATTTTAAAATTCTTGTTGGCAGGAATGTATGTTGAATCATTTTTTGACATCCATTTTTTTCCAAAATTATCATCTATCAATGCATTAATTACCGTTTTAGATTCTCTTGTTTGGTTAACAACTATTAATGCATCACCTATTCCGACCATTCCATCTTTATTATTTTGTGATGGAAATTTAAAAAAGTCATAATCTGAGCTGTAATCTCTATCGCTTGGAAAATAATTGGTCGCAAAATGCCCTGACCAAGAAAATACGCATGAATTCTTTTCATCTAGAAGATTCCTATAGTTATTTCTAAATTCTTTTCTAACCATTCTCTTGTTGCCTCCAAAAACAGCATCTTCAATAAAAATTAACTTTCCAATTTCCAACATTGATAATGTAATTTCATCAGATCCTGATAATAATTCTTGATTAGCCCATTGGTCATAAACGTCCGGGCCTTGCTGGTGTAATATTAAGTCTTCAAGCCAATTTGTAGCTATCCAACCTGTTGAAGCGCCACTTTCTATATCTAAACACCAAAGCGGGCTTCCTTTACTAGAGAAGTCTTTTGTAAAGCTAATCATATCTTCATAACTTTCAAATTCTGGAGAACCAATAGATTTAAATTTTTCTACATCATACCAAATTAGTGAATTTGGAATTAATCTAAACCATACTCCATAGTTAGTGTTGTCTTTTTTTGATGTTGTTATCTCGATTAAGTGATCCGAAAATTTATTATTTAAATTTTCTTGATCTATAGCTTTGTTTATCGGTATAGCTATATTTCGCTGACCTAAATTAACTACCCCTTGCGGATTAGGAATTATTGCTAGATCAATATCATTATCACTAACTTCTATCAAGTATGTTTCTATATCTGAAACTGGAAAATATTTAATTTTTATATTTTCTGTTCTTGAAATCTCATCTAACTCTTCTTGGAAGTAATCCATTTCCGGGAAGAATGGACCACCTATAATTACTTCATCTGGTTGATAAGCTAGCCATGAAAATAAAACAGTAACTATAAGAAAAATAATAAAAAATATATTTCTATTATCTAGCCCCATAAATATGCAGCCCCCCTAACACCACTGCTTGATCCATGTTCAGCTTTAACCATTGGTGTTAAGAAAAAATTAGAAGCTATATATGGAATAATTCTTTTTGGAACTTCTTCATAAAGTTCATCTATCTCAGACATGCCTCCTCCACATACAATAACTTCGGGGTCAAGAATATTTACAAAGGTACTAAAAGATCTTGCTGTTCTCTCAAAATATTCATCCATAACCTGACCTGCTAACTCATCATTTCCTCTATATAAATCAATTATTTCCCTAGAAGTTGTTTTTTTACCTGATTTAAATTCATAGTGATTTTCTAGACCTGGCCCTGAGATAAATACCTCAATTGCACCAATTCTTCCGCAATGTCTTTTTATAGTTTTTTCATAATCATCCATAGGTCCTGGAATTGGGTTCTGACCCCATTCACCAGAAAGTTTATTTGGACCTTCTACAAGTTCTTTATTTACAACATAACCGGCACCAACTCCTGTGCCTAATATGACAGCAAAAACTGTTTTATAATTTTTTCCAGCTCCGTCTATAGCTTCGGATAATGCTAGGCAATCAGCATCATTGGCTATCTTAATTTCAAAACCTAGTTCTTTTTCTAGATCTTTTTTAACTGGCATATTCTCTAATGCTTTTGTATTTGAGACCTGTACAAGACCTGTATCAGGATGAAGAGATCCGGGCATGCCAATTCCTACAGTGAAGTCTTTTTCATTAGCTGATATGTCTTTAATTATCTGAGTAACTGAATTTATAATTTCTTTGTAATTATCTTTTGGAGAATCTACTCTAATTCGATTTAATTCAGATCCATCTTTGCTGTCAATTGCAATAGCTTCAATTTTTGTTCCGCCCCAATCGATTCCAATTTTCATTTTATTTACTCAGTTCAAAATTTAAGCTATATTTTTCTATGTTAGTAGTCCCAATTTCTTCCAGCTGATTATTTTTATTTACTAACCATATAAAGGGTGCATCAGGATAATCTTTAGCGTAATCTGTCGCTACACCAATTAAAATTTGCTCCTTATTTCTTAAATTTATTTTTAAAAATCTTAAATAATAGAAATAATTTTTACATCTATCGTCTTCATTTAAATCCAAAAAACCTTTGATTTCACTTTTAAAATTATTTTCATTTTTTAACTCAAGTGAAAATTCTCCTGAACCAAAATTTTCCCATGAAGGACCTAAACACACACCATTAAATTCACTTTCATAATCTTCTCTAAATTTCATATCAAAAACGAGAGAATAGCTTTCAATGTCTTTTTGCTTTTTAGGAAAGATCTGAACATCCAGATGAGCCATATTGGAACTTTTATTTATATTAAATAAAAGTTTTGAGTTAACTAAATCAACTTTGTCATCAGAATAAATTTCATATTCGAATACTTCAGTATTTGAAGAACATGAAATAAATAAAAAGAGAAAGATAGTAACGGTTAGGGATCTCAACCCTTTACAGCTCCTCCAATTAGGCCCCTAATGAAAAACCTTTGTAAGCTAAAAAATACTATCAAAGGAACAATCATAGAAATTATTGCGCCAGATGTTCTTAAGTGCCAAGCTTCCCCATAAGCTCCGACCGCTAATTGTGAAACGTGTGATGTTACAACTAAGTTCTCTGGGTTGTAAACTCCTAAAAATACATTTGCTACAAGAAAATCATTGTATACCCATAGAAATTGAAAAGTTCCAAAAGCAGCAATTCCTGCAACTGATAATGGTAAAACTAATTTAAAGAATGTTGTCATATTGCTTGCACCATCAATTTTTGCTGACTCTATAACGCTTTTTGGTAAACCCATCATAAAGTCTCTTAGTAGAAAGGTTGCTAAAGGCAAACCGAACCCTGTATGTGCAAACCAGGTTGCTACAAAAGTTCCATTTAAATCAAGTTCAGGAATTATTGGAATCCCGAATACTTCAATTCCGCTCTTAAACAGTTGAACTAAAGGAATTAGTGACATCTGCAAAGGAATTATCATTGACCCAACAACAAAAAGAAAAAGAACTTCTTTGCCTCTGAATTCCATAAATGCAAAAGCATATGCAGCAAAAGCAGCAATGGTTATTGGAATTATGGTAGATGGAATTGTTACAGCAAAAGAATTATAGAAAGACCTATCTAAATTATCTGCAAAAAATATTTCTGAGTAATTAGCAAGTGTTAACTCTGTCCATAACTTCCCTGTGTAAATAGCATCCCACCACGATTCTCTTTTTATACTCTCACCGGGACGAAAAGAACTTAATACGAAACCAAAGATTGGAAATATCCAGGTCAATGCAATAGTAACTAAAATTAATTTAGAGATTGGCTTGTCATACCATTTTTGATTATTTCTTGTCATGACTGTGCGTTTTCCTTTTCTCTAATAGCCGTTCCTATAATTATTGGCAGCACGCAAACAAATATTAAAACAGCAACCGTTGCGGATCTTCCAAAGTTTCTATACTTTGAGAATTCATCTAACATTTTTACAGCTAATAAATTTGTTTCTAAGTCTCCCCTTGTGGAAACGTATATTATATCAAATGCCTTAAGCACAGTAACTACCATGTAAGTACCCACAACAATTATCGTGCTTTTGATGTATGGAATAACAATTGATCTAAAAACTCTTATTTCTGAAGCTCCATCAATTTGACCCGCTTCCATAATTTCTTGTGGAATTGCCTTAATGCCGGCTGAAAACACAACAGCAGCAAAGCCTGTAAACATCCAAATCATAATCAACATTAACAACATGGTATTAACTGGCAAATTTACCACTATGTTATTAAACCAGTTATTTGCATCAAGTGACTGAGCAAACGGTAAGTTTGACATGTCTCTTTGCTGCAACCACCCAATTGGCTTTAAGCAATTTTCATTATCAAATCCATTAAACTCTCCATTAATAATTCGGTTATTCATACACTGAGCACCTAGTCGGTCGACTGAAACCCTGATACCATTTATAATTCCTATTTGTGTTAGTGGTGGTGGTCTGTACTCGTAAATAAATTTAAATATAGCACTTGCCCCTACTGCAGAAATAGCCATTGGTAAGAAAACGATTGACTTGAAGAAGGCTTCTCCTTTATTTAATCTATCTGATAACCAACCTACAACTAATCCAATCAACAAAACAAAAAAAACAACAAAGAATAACCAAATTATTTGATTTCTAATAGTCACAATCATTTCTGGATCCGAAAACGCCCATTTGTAATTTTCAAAACCTATAAAATCTTTGCTGTATCTATCTTTAAAGCTTATATAGATAGTTCTAACAGCAGGATAAAAAAGAAAAAGTGAAATCATAAATAAAGAAGGACCAACAAACATTCGTGCTTCAAGTGCGTCTCTATTGTCCTTTGGAGCAAGCTTGATAATTTTATCCATACCAAGAAATAAAAGAAAGATGAACGAAGAACCTATTATTAAAGCAACTACGACTAATAAGTTTCTAGAAATAGCATCAGTTAATTCTCTAAATAAAAGAGCTTGGGATAGAAACCAAATGAGAGGAAAAATACCTAATGCCAACATAGATATTCCTATTGACATTAATTTTTCTTGTTGTGTTGTTTCTCTCATCTCAATTTCACTATTTTACACTATCCAATATAAGATAGCCACCCAATAAGGGTGGCTATCAAAACTATTTAAAAAATAGTTGACTTACGGCCAAGAATTTTCAATAGTGTCTAATGCTGTATCAATATATCCTGGGCCTTCAACAGCTAAGTTCATCATTTCTTTCCAGAATGAACCAGCGCCAACCTCAGGTGGCATTAAGTCTGAAGCATCAAATCTGAAGCTATTTGCACTTAATGCAGCTGCGATTGTATCACCAAGAATTTTATTGATAGGTGCTGCATATAATGATGTATCAAAACCTGTGTGAGCACTTAAACGTGCATTGTCAGGTCTAGTAGCAACATTGTTGTAGAATTCTGCACTTAACATGTATTCAGCAACAGCTTTTGTTGCGTCTCTATCGTTAAATGCACCCCACATGTCTCCGCCACCTAAAGCAGCAGCTGGAAGACTTGCGTCAATTGACGGGAATGGGAATACTGTTGTAACAGTTCCTGCACCCGCTTTTTCACCTTCAGGCCAGAATCCTGTAATAAAGGAAGCTTGTCTATGCATGAAACAACCTGGGTTGCCATTAGCATCCTTTGAGAACATTGGATCTTGAGCATTACCGAAGTATGTTGATACGATAGCATCTGTACCACCGACAACATATCCTTCTGTATGCATGATCTGGCTAAGAAGGGTTGCAGCGTTCTTAACAACTGGATCGTTGAATGGAATTTCGTGGTTTACCCACTGATCGTATGAATCGACACCGTTTCCAGTTCGAAGCATAATATCTTCCATCCAGTCAGTTGCTAACCAACCAGAAGCACCATTTGAATACATACCGAAACAGAATGGGTTCATTCCGTCAGCAACAATTTGATCTGCAAGAGCGATCATTTCATCCCAAGTTGATGGAACGGAATATCCTCGTGCTTCAAATTCTGCTGGTTGATACCAAACAATACTCTTAAGGTTCGCTGCATTTGCACCACCATAAATTACGCCATCTACTGTACCTAGTCCTACTAAGTAAGCAGAGAAATCATTTTGATACTGTTCTAGGTCGATATCAAGATCGGCTAGAGGTGTCAACATTCCTCTGTTTGCAGCATCTACTACTGCACCTGGCTGTGGCCATAATGCGAAGTCAGGTGTATCACCAGACTCCATCTGAATTTGAATTTCTTGCTCGAAGTTATCTGAACCTTGGTAGGTAACAACTATTCCTGTTTCCTCCATAAAAGGTTCAAATGCAGCTCTAAATCCATCTTGGTCTGTACCAATCAAAGCTCCAGTAATGGAAACTTCTTCGCCTTCAAGGCTTCCGCCTCCACAAGCGCCAAGAATTAGAGTGAGGAGCAAAAAACTAACCAATAAAGGTTTCTTCATATTTTATTTCCCCTTTGTATACGTACGTAGCCAAAAGGCAATCTTTAACTGGTCATTAAATACGTAATCAAAGATTGCTTTTAACCAATATTCATAATATTAAAAATATGATTCATTGTTAAGAGTTATTAACTTTTTTTTGTTTTTCGTTTGATTTTGAAAATAATTATATTAAATTGTGTGCCCGAGGGGGGACTCGAACCCCCACATCCTTTCGAATAACGGATTTTAAGTCCGTCGCGTCTACCAATTCCGCCACCCGGGCTACCATCTTCTTAAATTTAATAATTTTTTAGAATTAGCCCTTCTAAAATATCACTTTTTGAAACTTTTAGCTCATTTATTTTTAATTTTTTCATTAAAGAAAGGGCCAACAATACACCTGAAGTAAGGGTTTGTCCTCTCTTGGGATCTAAAGAGCTATGCTTACCAATTATTTGTGAAACAGTCATTAATTTTATGGAATTATAAAATGAATTAATCCACTCAAAATCAATTAATTTTGAGTGAATTTCCTCATCATCATATTTTTTTTGGTTTAAAAAAATAGAAGCTATAGAAGTAAACGTTCCGGCTACTCCTATCAAAGTTCTATTTGAAAAGTCATCTAAAAAATCTAAGTTACTATTTATAAATTTAATTGCTGCTTCTTCTTCGTTAGAAATTACCGGATTTTGTTTTAAAAAACTTTCATTCAAAGTAACTACACCTACATTGGTTGAATTTACTTTTATTTTATTTTCTTCATCATAAATTATCTCTGTACTCCTTCCCCCAATATCAATAATTAATAAATTATTATTTATTTCAGAATCTGAAAGAACTCCAATACTAGTGAGCTGTCCTTCTTCTTCTCCAGTAATAATTCTCAAATCAATATCAAATTTTTGTTTGATCTCTTCAATAATTTCATTTGAGTTTTCTGCATCTCTAAAAACAGCTGTGCCAATACACAAAATATGATCTGCTTCATACTCTTTAATTATTTTTAAATAATTTCTTAGGGTGTTGAATAACTGTTTTTTTGAGTCATTAGATATTCTTCCTGAATCTCCAAGGCCTTGACTTGTTTTGGTAACCTTATGAGTTTTAAATAATTTTTTTAACCTACCATTATTGACTTCAGATATTAATAGCCTTGTTGAGTTTGAACCACAATCTATCGCAGCAACTACTACCACTTACTTTTCCAGTTTGCATTTTTTTCGTAGTTTTCATTTATACATGGATCTTCACAATTGAAACCTCCAACTGCTTCCACAACTATCTTGCCAATAATATTTTTATTAGTTGCTAGTTCATCAGCTAAATGAGAATGTAAACATTTAATGCTCTCTTTTGCTCCCCCAACTCCTCCCGTTGGGTCAATTAGATTTTTTTTATTTTTATTTTCTTTGTTTCTTTCATCTTCATATGATTTCTGTCTCTCACTCCATTTCTTATATAAATCTTTATTTTGATCTAGCTGTTTATCTAATTCTTTTATTAAACCCTGGGATTCAAGAGACCCAACTTTTTTAATGTACATTGGACATGTAAGCCAATAGCTTGTCGGGAAAGGAGTACCGTCATCTAAATTAGAAGGTACTTTAATTACAGCAGGAAGATTAAAGTGACACCTGGATACAACTTCAACATCGCTTCTAAGAGGTCTATTTAATTGCGTTTCTACAATTTTTTTTGTTTCATTCACCATTTGTTCCAACAATGAATTCTACAAAATATTCAATAAAACTTTTACTTCTTTCGCTTTGAAGAGTCTCCTCTATAGGTGTTAATGGTTCAGGTACTTCAAATATATCAATGGTTTCGCCTGGTTTTCCATAACCATATTCTCGTAAAATGAGATCTACTTTTTCTGGGTCATCAAGATCTTCTATTTTTTGAGATAAAAATTCTATTTCACTTTCTAATTCATTAAGATCTTGAGTTCTATTTTTAAGTTGGTTTTCAAGTGATTTATATTGATTAAAACTAACTTCCCATGTATCAAAAACAAAAAATAATGACATAAATGTAAGACCCAAGATAAATATTTTTAATACGAAGTTTCCTTTAAAAAGTTTTAATTTTTCCATTTTTTATTGTTAAAAGTTTCGAAACCTACTTTTTCTCCAATCCTTAGTAATTCGTTATACTTAGCTGCCCTCTCAGACCTTGCTGGAGCACCTGTTTTAATTTGTCCACTTGATGTTCCTGTAACTAAATGGCTAATAAATGTATCTTCTGTTTCTCCTGACCTGTGAGAAACCATAGATGTGTAATTATTTTTTTTACCTAAAGTCATTGTCTCAAGTGTTTCAGTTATGCTTCCAACTTGATTGATTTTTATGAGAATAGAATTAGCTGCATTTTCATCAATTCCTTTTTGTAATATCTTTTCCTGGGTTACAAAAAGATCATCACCAACAAGTTGGATATTGTCTCCAAGTTTTTCTGTTAATAATGTCCAGCCTTCCCAATCGTCTTCGCTTAAGCCATCTTCAATTGAAATTATTGGATACTGATTTGCAAGATTAACTAAGTAGTCAACCATCTCATTAGAACTTAATTCTTCATCCTCTATTAAATACTTTCCATCCTTATGAAACTCTGAAGCTGCAGCATCTAATGCTATGGCTACTTCTTCTTCAGGATTGTATCCAGACTTTTTTACAGCTTCTAATATGGTCTCTATCACTTCCGAAGATGAATTAAGATTTGGTGCAAAGCCTCCTTCGTCACCTACATTCGTAGAAAGACCCTTTTCCTTGAGTAACTCTTTAAGCGTATGATAAATTTCTACCCCAGCCTGTAAGGAAGAATCAAATCTTTCAAACCCATATGGGACAATCATAAATTCTTGGATATCGACCTTATTATCAGCATGTGCACCACCATTTAAAATATTCATAAAAGGCACAGGTAATGAAGGGGCTCCATATACGTTTGGAATAATTTCATAAATATGTTTGCCGGATGATTTAGAAAAAGCTTTCAAGTTCGCAAGAGAAACAGCCAAAATTGCATTTGCGCCTAATTTTCCTTTGTTATCTGAACCATCTAGAGCAATCATTAATTTATCAATATTTTCTTGATTTCCAGCATCTTGTCCAGACAAATGATCGTTTATAAGTGTATTTATATTATTAACAGCTTTTGAAACACCTTTACCTAGATAGCTTTTATCTCCATCTCTTAATTCATGAGCTTCGAGTTTTCCGGTTGAAGCTCCTGAAGGAACTGCTGCACGTCCAAAAGATCCATCCTCTAAGGTAATATCAACCTCAACAGTTGGATTAGCTCTAGAATCTAATATATATCTAGCGTGAATTTTATTTATATTTGTATTCATAACCCTGTAATCTAAAAATAACAGAAATTTGAAAGTTTTCTATCCTATTTCATCTTTCTTTGCTTCAAGCCAAAGTTTTTCAATATCAGAATTGTCATCTTTATTTGATTCAACATATTTTGCACGATTAATGAACCTTTCAGTTGATTTTTTAAGCTGTATTTCCGGATCAGCTTCTATATATCTTGAAACATTAACTAATGAAAATAAAACATCTCCCAATTCATATTTTTTCTCATCTTTACTTGATGCTTCTTTTAATTCCTCTATTTCAGAAATTAAGTCTTCAAGAGCCTCTTCATAGTTTTTGTAAGATAAATTTAAACTTTCTGCTTTTCTTTGAGCTTTGAATGCTGTCGTTATTGCCGGAAGATTCTTATTTATGTCATCGAATATCGATTGTTTATCTTCTTGTTTAATTTTCTCCCACTGCTTTTCTACTTCTTTTGGAGAGTCTAAACTTACATCACCAAAAACATGGGGATGTCTCTTTATTAGTTTTTCATTTAAAGAATCGACTACTTCTACTATTGAAAAATAACCATTCTCACTTGCTATCTTTGAGTGAAGTAATATTTGTAATAATAAATCTCCTAGCTCACTGCTTAAGTTGCGATAAGATTCTTGATTATTGTTGTTTAGTTTTGCTAATGAATCTAGAAGCTCGTAGGCTTCTTCAATTAAATGTTTAGAAAGAGATTCATGTGTCTGTTCTTTGTCCCATGGACATTCTTCCCTTAATTGAGAAATAATATCTACTAACTTATCAAATTCCTTCATAAGTTATATTTTTTCCATAGATATTCGTCCTTCATCAATCAACCAATTGACAGTTTTTTCTATAAATTTTTCGACCTTTATATATCTAAAACCCAACTCATTTTTTGCTTTAGTGCCGTCATACATGTGCCCGTTCGTTAAAACTCTTACAGACTCTGAGCAAATAAAGGGCGGGGTCGATGATACTATTTTTACTAAATCTCCAATAGGCCCAATTAGCTTTAATAATGATTTAGATACATATATAGGACTGCCAGACCAACCAGTAACGGATTTCAGAATATTTACAAGCTCATGGCTTTGTAAATAGAAACTATTTAAAACGTATCTTTCGTTGTTCTTACCATTTAATAATCCTAAATAATGACCCTTTGTACAGTCATCAATATCAACAATTGAAATATTATTTTTGATAAGAGGAGGTCTCTTTCTGTTCAATGTTGAAATTAACAACTTTGCCGTTCCAGAAACTCTTCCTGGGCCTTGGACCGATGAGGGATTAATTGATACAAATTCATAATCTTTTGTATATTCAAATGCCTCTTTCTCAGCTAAATATTTTGATTCTTCATATTTACTTAAAAATCTACCTCTATGTTCAGATGTTTCAGAACCAACCGTCCCATGTTGTTCACCAAGGGTCACAGCAGAAGAAGTGTAAACAAATTTTTTGATTTTTAAAGAATTTCCTAAAGAAAGCATAGATTTTGTTCCNTCAATATTTGCTTTGAACATNTTTGAAGGATTCTTTGAACACATTTTATTTACTCCCGCAACATGAAAAATTGCATCAATATTTAAATTGAATAATTTATCTTTTAGAGAATCGTCAAATAAGTCTCCTCTTACAGGGCTGACTCCAAGTTGTTCAAAATATTCATCGTTATTATTAGATCTAGTTAAGGCATGAACTTTATGGCCTTCTTTAACCAACTTTTTTAATAGAGGTCTGCCCACTACCCCGGTCGAACCGGTTATAAAAATCTTTTCATATTTCATTATTGAGTTTTATAGTACTCTCGAAAATATTGATATCCTGAAATATAAGAAAATATAAGTGCAAGGAATACTACTACTTCATCTAATGTAAAACTCACTAAGCTAACATTGAAATCTAACATAACAAACCCAATTGACCAAAACTGAAAACTTGCTTTTAATTTTCCAGAAATACTTGGTGGAATCATTTTTCCTTCATTCCCAGCTAGCCCTCTAAGAGCCATTACAATAAATTCTCTTGAAATTAATAAAACAGTAATCCAAATATTTACTCTTCCAATAAAAGAAAATCCAATAAAAATTGTTGAGACAAAAATCTTATCAGCAATCGTATCAAGGAATGCTCCAGTCTTTGTTGAAACATTCCATTTCCTAGCGAGCATTCCATCAAAGTAATCTGTCCAAGCAGCAATGAAAGCAATTACTGCAGGAACTAACATTAATCCTTCATCTGAACCATCAGCTAATAAAAGATANANAATAACTGGAGAAGATAAAAGTCTAAACCAAGCAAGTAAATCTGGAATATTTTTTTTCATCACACTACATCAATAATTCTTCGTTCAGAAGCTTGTTTAATTGCCATTTCTTTATCTTTAGGAAATACTTTAACAATATCAATTGCATCTTCTACTAAAAACTTAATTTCTTCTATTTCNTCTGATAAAAACCTTGAAAGTACATACTCTGCTGGATCAATCCCACTAGGAGGTCTTCCTACGCCTATCCTTAAACGAAAATAGTCCGTTGCGTTAATAATATAATTAATAGATTTAATTCCGTTATGACCTCCATCACCACTGCCTTTTTTTAACCTTAATCTACCAAAACCTAAATCTATATCNTCATGTAAAACAACCAAGTTTTCGTAATCCATATTTTTATTTTTTATATATTCCTTAACTGCTTCTCCAGAATTATTCATAGAAACCATTGGAATTACTATGTCTATTTCANAGCCATCTTCCTCATAGCTTCCTAATTGAAATTTGCCTGATTTATGAGTTTTTAAGTTTATGTTATTTCTTTTAGAAAGCCTAAATAAACAGTCAGCACCTATATTATGCCTGGTCTTTTCATATTTTTTTTTGAGGATTCCAAAGACCAATAAAAGTAAAGTTTTTTTTATTCTCCACTTTCCTCTGAGGATTCCTCTTCAGCAGATTCCTCACCAGCATCTTCACCTTCTTCTCCTTCAAGACCTTCTTCGCCTTCAAGACCTTCTTCGCCTTCAAGACCTTCTTCAGTAACTTCTTCTTCTTCCACAACTGCTCTAGGGATATTAACTGTTACCAATATTGAGTCATCGTCTTCTGTTGCTAGGGTAACTCCTTCAGGTAAATCCACATCTGTAGCAGAAACATTATCNCCAACATTTAATTCAGAAATATCTATTTCAAGTGATGAAGGGATNTCTGTAGGTAATGCAACAATTGTGATTGTATTGTTTATTGTCTGTATAACACCNCCTTCGTCTTTTACCCCAATTGGTACACCAGTAAAGTCAAGGGAGACATCTGCTTCTACAGTTTGTGTAAGGTCGATTTGTATAAGATCTACATGAACTATTTGATCTTTATAAGGATGTCTTTGAATTTCTCTAGGAAGAGCTGTGACAGTATCTTTTTTTCCAATAGATAAATTTAAAATAACATTTGTTCCAGCTTCAGTTTTAAGTGCATTATTAAATTCTCTGGCATCAATATATACAGACTTTGGCTCCATGCCCATACCATAAACAATTGCAGGTATTGAGCCTGAAGACCTAAGCCTCCTTGACTCTGCAGAACCTGTATCTTTTCTAACTGTAGCTACTAAATTAGTTTCCATAATTTCCTTACGAAGTATATAGAATAATAAATTTTAATTACTATTTATATCCTAAATTACGATTTTTCCGTTGCTGATCTAGCTGAAATCACAGCAAAAGTAAGTGTTAAAAATGAAAAACCTCCAGCAACTAAAAATCCTTTCAAAATGACGTCTATAACCCAGCCATCTATCATTATTGCTCTCATTCCTTCTAATACATATGTAGTTGGATTGAAGGCTGCTGCTGATTCAAGCCATCCTTTTAGAGCATATCTAGGAGTAAAAGTGGGTGCTAAAAATAATGCAGGGAAAAACAAGAAAGTAGCTGCTTGTGCTCCTTGTGAGGAGCCAGATCTAACTCCTGCAGCAACAGAGTATCCAGCAAACCCCATGCCCCAGAAGAAAGCCATTCCTAAAACTGCAAAGTATCCTGCTAACCCTGTAGCAGGATCTGCTCCTATAAGATTCCCTAAGCTCATAATTAAAGTTGCTTGTAATAGAACTCTTATAGCCCCAACAGCTATTGGAGCAAGAATAATTGCCCATTTAGAAATAGGCATTCCTTGATATCTTTTAAAAACTCCTGATTCAATATCTTCTACTAGATATATTCCTGATGCACCTCCGCTGACTGATGCTGAAACAATTGAAACAGGCAAGATAAAGTTAAGAAAATTACCCTTAGCAAAATCAAAAGGTGTTCCTGCAGCGCTTCCTCCAAAAACCCCTCCTAGCGCACCATCATAAACTAGTAAAAAGAATGCAGAAATAAATATATTAGGCAATTCTGCCAAAGGTCTTCTTGCTAACCTCAACAAAAGCCTTTTAGTTAAAATCCATAACTGTAATAAAAATGAAGCCTGTGTATTATTCATTCTCACTCACTTCTTCTTCTAATTTTTCTTCCTCAGCTGCGCCTTCAAGACGATAACCCGTAACTTGTAGAAATACATCATCAAGTGAAGGTTTATTTGCCGTTACCGAAACAACTTCTAGTTTGTTATTTGAAAGATGCTTTAATAGATCAGGAATTTTTTCAGCACCATTTTCAACAGTAACTCTTAATTGATTCTTTTCAGTTTCAGAATTTTCTATTAATTGTTGTGCTTTTTTTACTTCATTATCACTATTAAAAGTAAAAGTAATTACATCTCCTCCAATCAATGCCTTTAATTCATCTGGGGTACCTTCAGCTGCAACAAGACCATTATCAATTATTGAAATTCTATCTGCTAATTCGTCTGCTTCTTCAAGGTATTGTGTTGTTAGGATTATTGTTACTCCACCATCTCTAAGTCTCTTTATTTCATCCCATAACACTCTTCTTGATCCTGGATCAAGACCAGTTGTTGGTTCATCTAAAAATAAAACGTCTGGTTTATGTACAAGACTTAAACCTAGATCAAGTCTTCTTTTCATCCCACCCGAATATGTTTTAACTCTTCTGTCAGCAGCTTCTTCTAAACCTACCAGTTGAAGTAATTCGGAAGTTCTTGTTTCGGCATCTGTCTTTGAAAAACCCCATAACCTTGCAGTAGTAAAAAATAATTCTCTTCCAGTAAGTAAGTTATCTAGACCTGTATCTTGTAAAGCTATACCAATTTTTTCTCTTACATTCTTATCTTCTTTTTCTACATCCAAACCAAAGATAGTTCCACTACCCGATGAAACTCTTAATAGGGTTGTAAGCATTAATATGGTTGTACTTTTTCCAGCACCATTAGGGCCTAAAATACTAAATATCTCGCCTTGGTTAACGTGAAAACTAACATCTTTAACAGCTTCTACATCTCCATCTTTAGATTTAAATGTTTTTTTTAGGTTTTTTGCTTCTACTGCAAACAACTTTTACCCCCGTTTAAAGTTAGTTATGAAATAATAGTTTAGTATGCTTTTTTTGGCCGCGTAGCTCAGGGGATAGAGCACAGGTTTCCTAAACCTGGTGTCGCAGGTTCGAATCCTGCCGTGGCCGCAAATAGGTTAAAAAA
>PBPX01000030.1 GCA_002724835.1 Actinomycetota bacterium
ACAAATGGTGGGGAGTCTGCAAACATAATTCCAGACTTTACAAGATCGAGCTGGATGATTAGGGCACAACGAACAAGTGAATTAAAAAAACTTGAATCAAAAATTATAAAATGTTTTAAAAGTGCAGCCTTGGCTACTGGTTGTAAGGTAAATATAATTGAAGGTAACGGAATTTATGAAAATTTAGTAACAGACAAAAAGTTAGCAACTATATTTACAAAATTTTCAAAAGAATTATCAATAGATATGAAGACCAATAAAGATTTTGATCAATCAAAAAATGGATCTACGGATTTTGGAAATATATCTAAACTTATTCCCTCTTTGCATGCGTTCTTAGCCATAGTTCCTGATGATGGAAAAGTTGTTAACCATCAACCAGAATTTGCTGACGCAACGTTAACTAGGGGTGCAAAAGAAGCTATAAAAAATGGAAGTATCTTACTGGCAGCCACTGTTTTGGAATTACAAAAATAATTTTTTTTCTTAATCTACTCTTCAACGTACCCAATAGCTGTAGTTTCAATCCCACCTCTTTTTGATTGTTCATTTGTAACTCTTACCCACTTTGGTTTTAGTGTGTCAAATATTTTTTGTGCAATTTCACTAGCCAATGCTTCACAAAAATGACCCTCTTCTCGAAAAGTCCAAAGATAGAGTTTTAAAGATTTTGATTCTAAGCACAATTGATTTGGTTCATATTCAATAGTTAACTCCCCAAAATCTGGCTGACCGGTGATAGGACAGATGCTCGTTAATTCATCTGTAAAAAATTTAACCTCTATTACATTTTTTGGGGCTGGAAAAGTTTCTAATTTATCGATGGGTTTATTAATTGTTGATTTTAAAACAGATAGTTCTTCACTGTTTTCAGGCATATCTGCCATTATTCCTCCTAGTTTTTTATAAGGTTATCTAGTTACTTATTAATTCAAGAGTAGTCTGATTCGCAAAGTTTAAAAAACTAGAATTTATAAATTAGTAAATAATGAATCGGAGCTGTTTTTTAATAATAGCTCCTTATCTGAGCTGTCTAATTTTAAAAACTCTTTTGCCTTTTTAAACTCTTTAGAGAGGGTTGTATTTGCCATTAGGCGATTATCAGTATTCAATGTAACTTTAAAACCGCTTTTTAAAAGAGCTATCGCTGGATGGTTCTCAATTGAAACTTCGCTTGCTCCCGATTTTACATTAGAAGATATACATATCTCCAGTGGTATCTGGTCATCTAAAACTATATCTGCAATTTTAGAATTTGGTATAAAAAGATCTCCCTCTTGTTTACATCCTTCAATAATTTGCCAGCCATGGCCAATTCTTTCAGCTTTACAGTTTATGATGGCGTCTTCAATATATGACAAATCTGCTGCTTCTCCAGCATGAATTGTAAGCCCAACATCAGAATCGCTTATTAAATGACATGCTTCTAAATGAAAACTGGGAGGATAATTAAATTCTGGACCAGCTAAATCAAACCCAACAACTTTATAATTAGTAGTTTCTATTGCAAGCTTCGCAACATCTAAGGAGTCATTATTTTGTCTCATACCACACAAAATTAAATTGAATTGGCCTCCAAAATCTTTTTCTCCTTCGATCAAACCAGCACAAGCTGCTTTAACAATTTCTACTGGACTTGTTCCTTCGTTTAAATGCTGTAAAGGTGCAAATCTTATTTCTGCATTTTGAACATTATCATTTCTTAAATCTTCTACAGCTTCATAAGAAATTCTTTCAATATATTCATATTTTTGCATTAGAGAAATAGTTAAAGCAAATTTGTTGAATACTTGATTATTTTTTGTTGATATATTCTCAAAAAACCAATCAGCTAATTCATCTTCATTTTTCGTAGGGAGTTCAATATTTTCTTTTGATGCAATCTCAATAATAGTTTCTGGTCTTAAGCCACCATCTAAATGATCGTGGAGTAATGAAATTTGATTATCTATGAGAACTCACCTTTTTCTATTCTTTCTTTAAAATTACTTTTTATTAATAATTTATCTAATACTTGATTTGCTTCATATATAATTTTTTCTTTATCTAAATCAATAAATTCGTAATTCCTAATTACCTCTTTACCATTTATAACAACATCTTTAACCTCTTTAGAGCTAGAAGAAAGAACAATATTATTGATTAAATCATGGATGGGTTGTATTTTCTCTGAGTCTAAATTAATAGTTATAAAATCTGCATATGATCCACTCTCCATATTGTAAATATCATTTTGTAAAGTTAGCTTTTCAAAATTTTGTTTTGTTGCAATTTCAAAAACATTTTTTGGTGTCAATTTAGTTTCTAAACCTTTTGAATTATTAAGTAATAAAGCTGTCCTTGTTTCCTCAATCATGTCATAATCATCATTTCCACCTGAGCAATCAGTACCAATTCCCCAATTTGCATTATTTGATAGCAAATTGTTAGTGTCGAGTAGTTTCCCACCTAGAGCATGTGTGCTTGGACAGAAAATAGGATAAGTATTAGAACTTGCTAATAAATCTAAATCTCCTTCTTCCACAACATTGCAATGAGCTGCAATTAAATTGCTCCCTAATAATCCGATTTCTTGGGCATGTTTTATTGGGGATACTCCAAAATTCTCTTTAATGTAATCAAATTCAACTTTGGTTTGAGAAAGATGTATATGAATAGGTATATTATTATCTTCTGCAAAATTTTTCATTTTTAAAATTGTTTCAGGATTAGTTGTGTCTGTTGCGTGAGGAGCCATAACAGGGTGGATTAAATCATTAGATTTTATAAAATTCTTAACAAAAGATTCTGCCATAATTAATTGATCTTCACCAGTCCATGGCCCGTACTCCGTCATAACAGTATGCCCTATAAAACCTCTGATCCCAGTATCTAAACAGGCTTTTGCTACACCTTCAGAAAAAAAATAGTGATCATTAATTGATGTAGTTCCTGAGGAGAGACAATCTAGAATCCCAAGACAAGAAAGTTTATATACATCATCTTCTGTTAAGTGAGGTTCAATTCCCCACATGACGTCATAAAGGGCACTCGCTTGAGAATGTCCTAGTCCTTTAACACTAACAAGGCCTACATGGGAATGAGCATTAACAAATCCCGGAACTATTGCAACATTTCCAAGATCTTCTATCTGACTTCCTTTTTCTAAGTCTTTTTCATCAATGACATCAGAGATTTTACCTTCTTGAATTTGAACAACTTTATCTTTTAGTACTGTTTGACTATTTGAAACTACATATTTTGCTTTATAGTTGATTGTCAATTTTATTCAGAAGTATCTATAGGAACTCTTCGTACCCTGTACCTTTGCCTTACTCCAATCAAAATAAGCACAACTACTGTAAGAGCGTATGGGATCATTAATACTAATCTTGAATCCAGCTCATATACCCCTTGAAGTCTTATCCCAATAGCATCTCCCAAACCAAAAAATCCACTAGCTCCAAATGTTCCTAAAGGTGTGTTGAAACCAAACGATGAAGCAACTAATCCAATGTATCCCTTTCCTGCAGACATTCCTTCTGTAAATAAGGTCATATTCTCTAACGACAAGAATGTTCCACCAATCCCAGCCAATATTCCTGAAAAAATAACAGTCAACCACTTCATTCTTATAGTATTAATCCCGGCATCTTCTGCGGCTTCAGGATTCTCACCAGTAGCTCTAATTGCGGTACCTAACCTTGTCTTGTAATAAACAAAATAAAGAAGTATGGCTAGAAAGAAAATTAGGTACACAGAGGGTGTATACCCTGAAAAAATTAATTCAAATCTAGTATCTTTTAAAAATCCTATTTCAATTGGGTCTATTCCTTGAATTGAAGGATCAGAAAAGAATCCTCTTCTATCAAATAATGTTTCTAGTAAATATCTAGTAAACGCTATTGCAAAAATGTTAATGGCCAAACCTGCTAAAACTTCATCTGCTCCAAGATTGAAACTTAACACACCAAAAAGAATTGCGGTCAAGACTCCTGCTAAAACTCCGCAAATAAACCCTGTTAAAGCACTGCCTGAATAATAACTTGCTGCAACACCTATAAAAGCTGCATTGAGCATTTTACCTTCTAGACCAATATTCAACACACCAGAAGCTGAACACATAGCAGCACCAAAACCTATTAAAGCTATCGGTGTCATGCTTCTTAATACACTCCTAAAAAGAGATATATCAAATATTTCAAGCCATTCCATTACTTAACCTTCCTTGAGAAGAATTTATCCAACCTCTTAACAAATTCAAAACGCTCTAATGAACTAACTATTTTTTGAGCACTGACAAAAAAGATAAGAATCGACATTAAAATAACTACAATCTCTCTAGATACTTCAGTTTTATAGTCAACAAATAACCCGCCATTTTTTAAAGCGGCATAGAAGAGAGATGATATTAATCCCCCTAAAGGCTCTAGTTTCCCAATAATTGCAATTAAAATTCCATCAAAACCTTGATTGAATGCCATCTCTTGATAAAAATTTCTTGTATTGCCAAGAACAATAACTGCGCCTGCTAAGCCTCCAATTGCTCCTGAAATTAACATACCAGTTATTGCAGATCTGTCTGAAGGAATTCCAAGATATGAACTATATCTTGATGGATAAAAACCAACCAAACCATCTCCTCCTGATCTAAGTTCATATCCAAAAGTAGTTTTATTTAATACAAAATAAGCTGCAAAAGCTACAAATACAGCAATAAAAAATCCTGTGTGGAATTCAGAGTTTGGAAAATACTGCTTCAACTCTGCTGTTTCCAATATTCTTGCTGTTGTTGGAGCAATAGGTGCAGCTCTAAATGGTCCATTACACATATATGAGACAAACAAAACAGCAACGAAGTTAAGAATAATAGTAGAAATAATCTCACTAACACCTGCATAAACTCTAAGTAAAGCTGGCATAAGCATCCATAAAGCTCCAACTAACATTCCTATAAATATACAGAGAGACACATGGCTTAAGTGACCTAAAGTAGTAAATCTATATCCTGCCCAAGCAGCATATAATGCACCCACATACATCGAACCGTTAATTCCTATATTGAACATTCCTACTCTAAATGAAATTACTGTAGCAACAGATGTCAAAATATATGGTGTTGCAATGTTCAAAGTATTTAAAATATTTCTTTGCCCAACAAATGCCCCTTCATAAAATAACTTTGCTATATCTGTTGGAATGAAGCCAGTTACTGTAAGTATTGCATAAGCTACTCCAGCTGTAATAAACATTCCTGCTACTAAAACAAGTACGTCTTTAAAAGAAAATTTTTCCATTTCTAACCTTTTATTCCAGCCATATATAAGCCCATTTGTTCTTGATTAACTTTTGAAGGATCAACCCATTCAACAAATTCTCCTTCATAAATAACACCAACTCTATCGGCTACTGACATAACCTCATCAAGTTCTGCTGAAATTAAAAGAACCGCTTTTCCTGAATCTCTAATTTCAACAATCTGCTCATGAATAGCTTCAATATTTCCTATGTCTACCCCTCTAGTAGGCTGTGAAGCAATTGTTAATGCCGGTTCCTCAGAAAGCTCTCTTGCTACAACGACCTTTTGTTGGTTACCTCCAGATAAAGAGCCGGCACGAATAGTCACACCTGGCGATCTGATGTCAAAAGTTTCTCTTAATTCATTACTATGTCTTAAAATATTTTTCATGCTAACTATTCCTCCTCTTGAAAGAGGTGATCTGAAATATGATGTTCCAATTAAATTTTCCCAAATTGCTAATCTAACATTTAATCCAGTATTTGATCTGTCTTCAGGAATATGAGCAAGACCTTCTCTTCGTCTTTGTCTAGGAGAATTCTTTTCAATATTTTTTCCTTCAAAAAGTATCTCTCCTCTACTAGTGTCTCTTAAACCAGCCAGAGCTTCTACGAGTTCTGTCTGACCATTTCCATCTACTCCGGCTATACCTACAATCTCTCCTTTTGCTACTTCAAAATTTACTCCTTTAACAGCAACTAGTCCTCTTGCATCATGTACCCATAGATCTTTAACCTCAAGTACAACATCAGTTGGTTTAGATTTTTCTTTTTGAACTTGTAAAAAGACTTCTCTTCCGACCATTAAATTAGCTAATTCTTTAACAGATGTTTTTTTTGTTTCGGAAACCCCCTGTACCTCTCCATCTCTCATTACTGTTACTCGATCAGATATTTCCATTACTTCTCTTAGCTTGTGGGTAATAAATATTACTGTTTTACCTTCGTCAACTAAACTTCTAATAACCTGGAAGAGTTCATCTGTTTCTTGAGGTGTTAGAACTGCTGTTGGCTCATCCAATATCAATATATCAGCGTTCCTATATAGTGTTTTTAAAATTTCAGTTCTTTGTTGAATTCCCACAGAAGCATCTATCATGCGAAGATTGGGGTCAACATCCAATCCATATTTTTCAGCAATTTCTGAAACATCTTTATTTAATTTGTCCCAATTAATCAAACCATTTGAATTTCGTGGTTCTTCTCCTAAACCTATATTTTCAGCAGCGGTAAAGGATGGGACTAGATGAAATTCCTGATGAACCATTCCAATTCCCAGTTTTATAGCCGTGTCAACTTTATTTATTTCTACTACATTCCCGTTAACAGAAACTTCACCTTCATCGGCTTGTTCTATTCCGTAAAGTATTTTCATTAAAGTTGACTTACCTGCACCATTTTCACCAACTAGTGCGTGTATCTCACCCTTGTTTACTGTAAAGTCGACTGATTTATTAGCTACTACACCAGGATAAGATTTGGTAATTCCTTTAACTTCTATAGCTAATTCTTTTTGTTTTTTATTCATACGAAATATAGTTTAAAAAATTTCTTAGCCCGAAATAAATCGGGCTAAGAAATAATCAAATTTTAGCCACCGGCAGTTACGTCGGTAACAACAATCTCGCCAGAGATAATCTTTGCACGTACTTCTTTCACTTCTTCAAGAAGTGCAGGAATCTGTGCAACCATATCAGCTGGTCCTGTTTCTGAGAAGAGATTTGTTTCATCTACAATCCATGTAGCCCCAACAAAGTTCTCAGCTAATCCATAGCTATCAATTGATGTGAAGACTTGACCGTCTGCAGCAATTGTATCTTGGATTACTTTATATACAGACTTGTCCACACCTTTCATCATTGATGTGATCATTGTGCCTGGTTGTATGTAATCTTGATTTGAGTCAACGCCAACAGCATAATTGCCTGTTTCAGCAGCTGCTTCGTATGCACCGTCTCCAGTAGCACCACCAGCCGCAAAAATAACGTCAGCTCCATCTTCAAAACAACTTAGACCAATTTCTTTTCCTTTTGCAGGATCTCCCCAGCTACCAGCGTAACCAGTACAGAATTCTACGTCAGGATTAGCATATAATGCTCCTTCTTCCCAACCAGTTTGGAACTTTCTAATGATAGGAACGTCCATTCCTCCCATGAAAGCAACCTTTCCTGTCTTAGAAAGTTTTGCAGCAATATATCCTACTTCGAAAGATCCTTCATGCTCTTTGAACACAATGTTTGCAACGTTTGGTACTAAATTACCATCTGCGTCAGTTACAACCATATCTACAATGGCGAATTGAATATCAGGGTTAGCTTGCGCAGCTTCTAATATTCTTCCAGCTTCTGAGAAGCTAATACCAATGATAAGGTCTTTACCGTCAGCAATAAAGTTAGCGTATGCTTGTGCTCTTTCAGCTTCTTCGGCTTCTATAAAGTCACCTTCGATTGGAAGGTCAGCAACAGCCATATCAAATCCTCTTTTAGCAGAGTCCATGAAAGATCTATCACCGAGAGCTCCAACAACCAAACCAACTTTTAATTTCTTTTCTTCTGGTGCTGGTGCAGCTGTTGTCGCTGGAGAGTCTAAAGTCTCCGCAGGTTCTTCAGCTACCTCTACTGTCTCTGTTGTTGATGTATCATCTCCGCCACCACAGGCAGACAACACCATCAAAAGAGATAACACTAGAAAGAAAGATTTTTTCTTAGTAGTTATCATCTATCCTTACTCCTTCTTTATTTAAATAAAGATACTTTTCTAATTGTATATGAATTATTTTCAAGTGTCGTTCTGATTGGAATTAAAAATTGTTATTTATTTTAGTAATTCTGCAGTTTTTGTTATGATTGAAAATAATTTTTCATCATCAACTTTGTTCATCCAATGAACATTGGCNTCACGNCCTGAAATATTATTNACNTCTACAACNGTCTGNCCNACAGTTANNTCTGANTTNGTTTCAACCTCTACATTTACAACATTTCCCTCAGTAAGAGTATCGTCTACNAAGTATGCTGTTACAAAAGCATCNTGGACTGGNGTGCCATCTGGAAATTTTTCTTTAACTATATCTATATCTAACAAAGATCCAAGTAATCCAGAAAGCAATTTTCCTGTTTCTGAACCTGTAGCAACAATTTTTTCTATTCTTTGTTTTGTTGAGATTGCCTGATGNGTAACATCNAGCCCCATCATGACCAATGGNACTCCAGAACTTAATACTATATCAGCTGCTTCTGGGTCTACTAAAATATTGAACTCTGCCACAGGTGTATGATTGCCCATTCCAGCGCCACCTCCCATAAAGACAATCTTTTCAATATTGTCTTTTGTATTAGGAAAATCTCTAAACAGTTTGCCGATGTTTGTCATTGGACCAAGTACAGCTAAAGTAATNTTTTCATCACTATTCTCAATTATCTTTCTCAAGTACTCTACGGCACCTAAGTCTTCTTCTTTCTTAGAAGGTTCAGGAAATGGAACAAAGTTTAATCCGTCAGTGCCGTGAACCCATTCTGCAGTTTCTAATTCTCTTTCTAATGGCTCTGCTTCNCCCTGATGAACAGGTATTTTATTTCTGCCNGCATGTTCTAAAATCCTAAGTGCGTTTCTGGTTCCAACATCAACTTTTACATTTCCAGCAACAGTAGTTATTCCTAAAAGCTCATCATCTGTAAAATGTGCTAAAGCTATAAGTATCGCAACAGCATCATCTGTGCCAGGATCAGTATCAATTATTAATTTCATAAAGTTTTATATTTTAAATTTTATGATTCAGTATCAACAAAGTCAACTTGAGGTTCGTTTGGAGCCTCAACAGCTTCNAAATTAAGAGTGCCTTCTTTNTCGTCTAGGGAAACTATTATTGTTGATCCTGCTTTATATTTTCCTTTTAGTAATTCTTCAGAAAGTGGATCTTCTAAAAGTCTCTGTATAGATCTTCTTAAAGGTCTAGCTCCAAATTCTTTGTTATAGCCTTCAGTTGCCAAGTGCTGTTTTGCTTCGTCTGAAAGGACTATTTCTAAATCTGAATTTTTTAACTGCTTATGAACTCGATCAAGCATAAGATCAACTATTTCTTTAACTTCATCGAGTGTTAGCTCGTGGAACACTATTGTTTCATCAATTCTATTCAAAAATTCTGGTTTAAAATACCTCTTAAGCTCTTCATTAACTTTTGATTTCATCTTCTCGTAAGAACCNCCGTCATCTAAATTACTAAATCCAATATTTTTACTTAAATCTTTTGTTCCAAGGTTAGAGGTCATGATAATAACCGTGTTCTTAAAGTCCACTGTTCTACCTTGAGCATCTGTTAGTCTTCCNTCTTCAAGAATTTGTAAAAGAGTATTGAAAACATCTGGGTGTGCTTTTTCAACTTCATCTAATAGAACAACACTAAATGGTTTTCTTCTTACAGCTTCTGTTAACTGACCGCCCTCATCGTAGCCTACATATCCTGGAGGAGAGCCAATAAGCCTACTAACAGTATGTTTTTCCATATATTCTGACATATCAATTTGTATCAATGAATCTTCATCACCGAATAAAAATTCGGCTAAAGCCTTTGCTGTCTCAGTTTTACCAACACCTGAAGGACCTAAGAATATAAATGATCCTGACGGTCTTTTAGGGTCTTTTAGACCAGATCTTGTTCTTCTAATTGCTTTAGAGACNGCTGATATTGCCTCTTCCTGACCAACAATTCTTTTATGAAGTTCTTTTTCCATCTCAAGTAATCTGGCTGTTTCTTCTTGTGTTAATCTATGTACCGGAATTCCTGTCCATTGTGCTAAAACTTCTGCTATTTCCTCTTCATCAATAACCATCTCGACTTCTGATGAAGAAACTCCTTCTAAGCTATCTATTTCATCAATAACCAATTTTTCCTGATCTCTAATTTGTGCTGCTTTTTCATATAGTTGAGAATGAACAGCATCAATTTTTTGCTCTCTTAAATTTTTTAATTTATCTGAAAACTCTTTTTGTTCGCCTTCAAGAGGTTTTTTGTATACCCTCATCCTACTTCCAGCTTCATCAATCAGGTCAATTGCTTTATCTGGTAAAAATCTGTCTGAAATATATCTGTCAGCCATATTTACTGCAGATACAATAGCTTGATCTGTAAACCTTACACCGTGNTGAACTTCATATCTGTCTTTCAAACCATCTAATATTTCTATAGCNTCTGAAAGGTTTGGTTCATCAACTTGCACTGATTGAAATCTTCTTTCTAAAGCAGCATCTTTTTCAAAATGCTTTCTGAATTCTTCTAAGGTTGTTGCTCCAACGGTCTGAAGCTCTCCTCTTGCAAGCATTGGCTTCAAAATAGAAGCCGCATCAATAGCTCCTTCTGCTGCNCCTGCACCAACCAAAGTATGAATTTCATCAATGAACAGAACGATGTCTCCTCTTGTTTTAATTTCTTTTAAGACTTTTTTAAGTCTTTCTTCGAAATCACCTCTGTATCTNGAACCCGCAACTAAAGCAGACAAATCGAGTGTGTATATTTGTTTNCCCTGAAGAGTTGATGGTATATCTCCTGAAATAATTTTTTGTGCTAGTCCTTCTACAATTGCTGTTTTCCCAACCCCAGGCTCGCCAATAAGAACTGGGTTATTTTTTGTTCTTCTTGACAATATTTGCATAACTCTTTCGATTTCAGTTGTTCTTCCAATTACAGGATCTAATTTTCCTTCTTTCGCCATACGTGTAAGATTTCGACCAAACTGATCTAATATTGCAGACCCNGTTCCAGAACCTGGNCTTTCTCTTCCTCCTGTAGAAGCAGCTTGTGGTTTTTTTCCTTCATCAGAATTAGATATTAATTTGATTACAGTTTGCCTTACCTGTGACAATTCAGCACCTAGTTTTTTCAAGACTTGAGCTGCAACACCCTCTCCTTCTCTAATCAATCCGAGTAAGATATGCTCTGTTCCGATATAGTTGTGGCCTAGTTGAAGCGCCTCTCTTAGTGAGAGTTCTAATACTTTTTTTGCTCTTGGTGTAAATGGTATATGTCCACTCGGAGACTGTTGCCCTTCTCCTATAATTTCTACGACCTCAGACCTGACACTATCGATATTAATATTTAGTTCTTCTAGAGCTTTTGCAGCATGTCCTTCTCCTTCTTGGATTAACCCAAGTAAGATATGTTCTGTTCCTATATAGTTGTGATTTAAACGCCTAGCTTCCTCCTGAGCTAGGACAACAACTCTTCTTGCTCTATCTGTAAATCTCTCAAACATACAACTATATTAATAAGACTTTGTTTATACATCTAAATCAAAATTCCAACTATTTACAAAAGTCTTTTATTGTTGTCTGTATGGAGTCAAATACCTTAAAAAAAATTATTCCTATTGAGCAATTATGGATTAATTTAGATANTTTTGAAAATAGATTATACGAANTTAGTAGTTCTAAAGATTCATATTTAAANGATATTTCACAATATTTAATAAAGGCCGGTGGAAAAAGATTTAGGCCTATTTGTACATTGTTAGCTGGAGAATTAGGNAATGGAAACAATGAAAAAATTATTGACGCGGCAGTAGCTGTCGAGCTAATTCATTTAGGAAGTCTTTATCATGATGATGTAATTGATGAAGCTGAAACAAGGAGAGGCGTTGAAAGTGCAAATGTAAAGTGGAATGGGACTTTATCAATACTCGCAGGAGATTATCTACTTGCAAGATCTTCAGAGCTTGCAGCCGAAACTTTAGGTCTTGAGTCAGTAAAATTACTAGCATCCACTTATGCTGAGCTTGTTGANGGGCAGACAAAAGAAGTTCAGTATCAATATGACACAGACCACAGNACGGATGATTATATGAAAGTCATAGAAGGGAAAACGGCAAGCTTAATAAGAACTAGTGCAAAACTAGGAGCTATGGCTGCTGATTGTGATGAAAAAACAACTCAAGCAATAAGCAAATGGGCTTGGCACAGTGGGTTCATTTTTCAAATAACAGATGATATTTTAGATTTAAGTTCTGANACCGAAACTCTCGGCAAGGAAGCAGGGAAAGATATTCTTGAAGGAACTTACACGCTTCCAGTCCTTATTGCTTTATCTAAAGATAAACAAAAAATAAAAAAAATATTAAAAGAAGTAAAAAATTCAGAAATCAGTTTGGACGCGGTCATCGAGGAATTCAATAATGAAGTAATTATTAATGAATCTAAGAAATATTTAGATTACCACTTTAAAGAAGGTACGAAGAGTTTAAATGATATTGAAGATTCTAAAATCAAAGAAATTCTAAATAATATAAGCAACTACCTTATAAATAGAAGTAATTAATTTTCTGGTTTTAGATGTGGGAAAGCTAAGACTTCTCTTATTGAGAGATTGTTGGTTAAAATCATTACAAATCTATCAACTCCAAATCCTAACCCTCCAGTAGGTGGCAATCCATACTGGAGAGCTTCTACATAGTCTTGATCTTCAACATGTGCTTCTTCATCCCCTTTGGCTTTTTGCTCTGCCTGCGCTTTTAATCTATCTTCTTGTTCTTCAGAGTCAATCAACTCAGAGAATCCATTAGCTAGTTCACTTCCAAATGCAAATAANTCAAATCTTTCAGTAACCCCTGGTTTCCTTTTGTTTTCTCTAGCAAATGGTGAAACCTCAACTGGATAGTCTGTAACAAAAGTGGGGCTAGTAATATCGTCTTCGATATAATTTTCAAAAAGCTCATAAACTAATAGGCCAACCGTTTTAGCTTCTGGTTTGATGTCTAAGTTCTTTTTTAATTCACGTTTTACTTTTTTTATATCAGAATCATGNTTAATATNAACTTTAAACTTTTTTGAAACAAGCTCATACATACTNACTCTTTTCCATGGTCCAGAAAAATCAGCTTCANTGTCCATAAATTTAATATTCTTTTCAATGCCTAATTCGTCAAATATATATGTACACATATTTTCTACCATATCCATCACCGTAGTTACATCAACATANGCCTCATAACTTTCCATCATTGTAAATTCAGGCGAGTGTGTTTGATCTATTCCTTCGTTTCGAAATACTTTGCCTAACTCAAACACTTTTTCAAAGCCTCCAACTATTAATCTTTTAAGATACAACTCCGGAGCTATCCTAAGAAACATATCAATATCTAAAGCATTATGATGCGTTGTAAAAGGTTTTGCTATAGCTCCGCCAGCTTTAGGTTGTAAGATTGGAGTTTCAACTTCAATAAATCCCTTNGACTCCATAAANNTTCTAATTAAATTTATTATTTTTGATCGTGTCTCAATTGTCTTTTTTGAGTCAGGATTAACAATAAAATCAAGATACCTTTGTCTAAATCTTGTTTCTTTATCTTTTAAACCATGCCATTTTTCTGGTAATGTTTTTAAGGACTTTGAAAGAATAGTGCTAGATTTTATCTTTATTGACAGTTCCCCTTTTTTAGTCTTCATTATTTCTCCAAGAGCTCCTATGATGTCTCCTGAATCGTAATTTTCAAAAAGGGAGAGTTCTTTTTTTGACATATTACTTTTATCTACTAAAAGTTGTATTTTGCCTGTATTGTCTAATAAATCAAAAAATGAGAGCTTTCCAAAAGATCTTGCCTGTAAAATTCTTCCTTTAATTAAAACATCAATTCCAGTATGCTCCCCATCATCTATATCTTTGTGCTTTGTAATAATATTTTCTATATCAACAGTTCCTTCAAAGCTTGTTGGAAAAGAATTAGAACTTAATTCATTAAAAAAACTTATCTTTTGTTTTCTTAATTCGAATATTTCCTTTTCTGATTTTGAAAAATTACTCACCTATATAGCCTAATTATTTAATTTATATATTTCTTCAAGTCCGTCTAATGTTAAGTTTTCTTCATATTGAGATTTTANATTTAAAAGTGGTTGAATAACTTTACCTAATCCACCAGTAATAAAAATTTTAGGCTTCAAACCAGATTCCANAATTATTTTCTCAATCATAGAATCGATCATTGACGTATGCCCTAATATTAATCCGCTTTGTATTGCTTCATATGTATTTTTTCCTACTACATTTTTAGGGGTTTCAAGCTCAACAGACTTTAAAGATGATGTTTTTGAGGTAAGAGCATCTAGACTAATTTTTATACCTGGTGCAATTGCTCCTCCTAAATATTCTTTTTTTTCATTTACTAAATCAAAAGTTGTAGCGGTTCCAAGGTCTACAACAATCACTGGTGATTCTACTTTCATATATCCGCCTATTGAGTTAGCAATCCTGTCTGGACCTAACTCCTTGGGATTGTCTATGTTAACTTTTAAGCCAGTTTTTATTCCAGGCCCAACTACTATTGCCTCTTTTGAAATAAACTTACTTGTTGCCAATGCAACACTGTTAGTAATCTGTGGAACTACAGAACAAATAATTGCTCCATCTACTTTGTTTTCTTTAATTGGTTTAATATCAATAATTGTTTTGAACATCATAAGCAGCTCGTCAGAAGTTATAGTTTTTCTAGTAGTAAACCGATAGCCTGTCCATTCATTAGAGTTTCCAACACCTACAGTTGTCTCACTGTTGCCAACATCAATAGCAATAATTTTTTTCATACTCTCTCCAATTTAAATTCAATATTGTCAATTAATCGAATATTTTCAATATAGGCTGCAATGATTATTATATAATTCTCTGTTTCCTCTAAAGGCTCCCCAAATGTTTCTGAATCTACTATTGCTAAGTAATCTATTTCTATATCTCCATCTGAATAATAAGATTTTAACTTTTTAAAAATATTTAGATCTTTTGTTTCACAAAATTCTTTTTTTGAATTGTTGAGTATTTGGTTAATTAGTCTTGCTTTTTCTTCTCCGTGTTTACTTAATAATAAATTCCGGCTACTTAAAGCTAGTCCTAAATTATCTCTTACAGTCAACCCTTCAAATATTTTTATTGGATATTTTTTTCTATTTACCATTTCTTTAATTAAAAACAATTGTTGGGCATCTTTTTTCCCAAAAATTGNAATCTTTGGAAGAGTCAATTGAAATAGCCTGTTAACAACGGTTAGCATTCCATCAAAGTGGCCTGGCCGTGATTTGCCTTCAAATTTTTTTCCTANAGCTCCTGAGTNAATTTTCTCAAACCCGCTATCTGGATAAATATAATTATTTTCTGGAATAAATAAATAATCAATATCTAAATTATCTAAAGTCTTAATATCATCTTCAATTTTTGATGGGTAATTATTAAAATCTTCTTTGCTATCAAATTGCAGCTCATTGATAAAAATTGTAACCATTGTTGAGAGCCCAAACTCTTTACCTTTTTTGATTAATGAGAGATGGCCTTCATGTAAAGCTCCCATAGTTGGAATCAAACATATTTCATCATTTAGAATGTTTTGATNTATTTCTTTTACTATTTTCATATTTATCGTGCCCTTAAATTGGTGCCCGTAATTACTTGTAGATTATGTTAACTACTTTTTTTAAAATTTGGAAATTTTTTATTTAGAGTTAATTAAAAAAGTCTAACTATTTGGAATGAATGATATTGCTTTTGGAGAAAGCGGCTTACCTAATATTCTTTCAAGAATTGTTCTAGCTAAAATAGGATCATCAAGTAATTTTGAATAAATCAAATATCCTGCAAGTATCCCTGGTACTTCTTCATCTAAATATTCCCTATGAATCAATAGCTTGATTTCTTTATCAGATAAAGCTTCTTTGATAGCTTCAAAAATTAGTTCTATTGATTCTTTCTGAGTATTTTGACCTAAAGGNAANTGGTAAGTTCGGAAACCTACCTCTTGATAGTTTGTTAAATTAAAATCAGATTCAAGTAAAGAAAAGATNGAGTTGATTCCTTGNCTTTTTAACCACTGAATTTCTTCTTCTCGTCTTATTTTTCTTGCTGTTANTCCGCCTCCACCAATACATTCAGATACGGCAAGNTTTCCTTCAATTACCCAATAAAAATCATTTGGTTTTAAACCAGCCATTAATTTCCTTATAAATTACTCAATATATTAGCTTACACACAAATTTCATTTATCTATGCACTAACATGCCGTTGAAACTATTTACTATGCCAGCTTAAGGGTAGGTCCAGTTCCTCTAATTTTGACTTTCTTTACTGACTTAAATATCATGGCAACTTCATCTCTGTCTATGGTTTCTTTTTCAATTAATACTTTTACCATTATCTCCATCTGTTTTTTAAACTTTTTTAAAATTTTTCCAGCAATTATATGTGCATCACTTAAAAGACTCTTGACTTCATCATCAATAGATGAGGCAACCTCATCTGAGTAATCTTGTTGTCTACCATAGTCTCTTCCTAAAAAGACTTCATTAGACCCTTTTCCATAAAGCATAGGTCCTAATTTTTCACTCATTCCAAACTCCATGACCATCTTTCTTGCTATCTCAGTTGCTTTCTCTATATCGTTCGAAGCTCCTGTGGTAGGATCAGCAAATATAATCTCTTCTGCTACCCTTCCTCCCATTAACATTGCCAGCCTGTCTTTCAATTCAGCTTTAGAAGTAAGATATTTTTCACCTTCCGGAAGTGCCTGAGTATACCCCAATGCCCTTCCTCTAGGTATTATGGTTACTTTATGTATTGGGTCAGCATTTGGCAAAGCCCAACCAACTAAGGCATGTCCCGTTTCATGATAAGCGATAATTAATTTTTCTTGATCACTCATTAAACGACTTTTCTTTTCTGGACCAGCTAACACTCTATCTATTGAGTTTTCTATATCTTGAATAGAAATCTTTTTTTTGTTTTTTCTTGCTGTAAGTAATGCAGCCTCGTTTAATAAGTTTGCTAAATCTGCACCTGTAAAACCTGGGGTTTGTTTAGCAACAGTTTTTAAATTTATATTCTT
>PBPX01000003.1 GCA_002724835.1 Actinomycetota bacterium
AAAGCTCTTTGTCTGAAAGACTTCTTAAATAATTTATATTATTTAAATAATTTGTCTTATTGACGTATATATATCCTCTATCCATTACTCAACAGTAACAGATTTAGCCAAATTCCTAGGTTGGTCTATAGACTCACCTCTATTATTAGCAACATGATAAGCAATAAATTGAAGGGGGATAATAGATATAACAGTTGATAATATTTCATTGCTATCTGGCAAAGTAATATACTTATCTGAAATATTTTCTAATTTTTCTGATGAACTATTCCCTATTGCAATAACATGAGCCCCTCTTGCCTTAACTTCTTGTACATTGCTAGTTGTTTTATCTAATAAGTGATATTGACTTGCAGTAACGATAACTGGTGTTCCTTCTTCAATGAGTGCTAGAGTTCCATGCTTTAGTTCACCTGCTGCAAGTGCCTCTGCATGAAGGTAGGAAATTTCTTTTAACTTAAGAGCTCCTTCTGCAGCAAGAGCATAATCTAATCCTCTTCCAATAAAATAAACATCATTTTGTTTATAAATTGATTCAGCAATCTCTTTGATTTCTTTCTCACATTTTAAGGTCTCTTCTATGAGAGAAGGTAATCCTTTAATCTCTTCAAATGAAACATCTAATTTGTTTTGAGTATCCCAATGTTTAGCTAAAACAAGTTGTCCAACTAACATGCCGAGATATGCTTTAGTAGAAGCAACTCCTATTTCTGGTCCAACATGTAGATAAAAGACACTATCAGCCATTCTTGCAAGAGAACTTCCTACAACATTAACTAGTGCTAAGACATGGGAACCGTTCTCCTTTAGAAGCTCTGTAGCTGCAATAGTGTCCATTGTTTCGCCAGATTGAGAAATAACAATACCTAAATCATTTTCTCCTATTATCGGCTCTCTATATCTAAATTCGGAAGCAAGCTCTACGCTTACTGGAACTCCTAAAACTTTTTCGAACAAATCTTTTCCAAATAGTCCAGCATGATAAGCTGTTCCACATGCAACAATCCAGATTTTCTCATATTTTTGTGCTTCCTCTTTAGTTATTGGTATCTCAGGGGAACCTTCTTCAAGTCTTCCTGTGATTGTTCTTTCAATAACTTCAGCTTGTTCTAAAATTTCTTTATACATAAAGTGATCATGTCCAGATTTTTCTGCTTCTGAAACTTCCCAATCAATTATTTGTACTTCTCTTTCAATATCATTTAGATCAGCATCAAATAATTTATAATTTCCATCATGTATTTCTACAAAATCACCATTCTCTAAGAAAATCATCTTATTTGTATGCTCAAGAATTGCAGCTGAGTCTGAAGCTAAGAATACTTCTCCCTCTCCTACTCCTAAAACTAGAGGGCTCATCATCCTACCTGCAACAATTGTATTTTCCTGCTTAGTAGTTGTTACAACTAATGCATATGTTCCTTCTAAATCTTTTGTAACTTTAACTACTGTCTCTAATAAATTACCATTCCATTGTTTACTTAATTCGATAGCTACTACCTCTGTGTCAGTATCTGATTTAAATGAATAATTTTCTTTTAAAAGACTGTCTTTCATCTCTGCATAATTTTCAATTATTCCATTGTGGATGATTGCAAAGTCTTCACTGTTATCTGAATGCGGATGGGCATTCACATCGTTAGGAACACCGTGAGTTGCCCACCTTGTATGACCAATTCCTATATTTCCTTTAATTTTTTTATCAGCTAAATGTTCTTTAAGAACATCTAATTTACCTTCTTTTTTTTCAATAGTTATATCTGAACCGTCAGACACAGCTATACCAGCTGAATCATAACCTCGATATTCTAATCGTGACAAGCCACCAATTAATATTGGAAGAGGCTCTTTTGGGCCTGAGTACCCGACTATTCCGCACATATATTCTCCATTCCAACGAGCAAGTTGAAATAAGACTGCTTTAAATTGCTTCTGTTCAGAAATTACTTCCTGTTTTTAAACAATTTATTACGACCGCAGAGCCGAGTGTGCATCCGCCGAATGTTTCGATAACACACTTCCTCGTCACCTAATTAAAGGCCTGGCGCTAATATTTGCTCGTTAATAAGATTATAACTTAATTTCTTTAATTTAGATAATTATTAATTTTTGAGAGCAGTTCTTCAGAGAAATTTTCCATTGATTCTTGGCTTCTTGCTTCAACTAAAACCCTTAATAAAGGCTCCGTTCCGGAATTTCGTATTAAATATCTACCATCTAAATCTAACTTTATTGACATTTCTAATGCTATTTGATTTATAAATTCCAGTTCCTCATCATTAAGAGACTTAGATAATTCAATATTTGTTAACTTTTGTGGATACTCCATTAGATATTTTTCCCTAAAATCAGCAATGGAAACATCAAAATAATCTAGAGCTTCTAATACTAGAAGACAAGTAAGTAGAGCATCTCCAACAGGCAAAAAATCTCCTAAAATTATATGGCCTGATTGCTCTCCACCTAGTTTCGCATTATTTTTCTTCATAGCTTCAGCAACATATTTNTCTCCAACAGGAGTTTCAATCAGCTTGAATCCAAAATCATTCATNGCAAGTTTAAATCCATAGTTAGACATAACGGTACTNACAACAAAATCACCATTTAAATTACCTTTTTCTGANANATATTTAGACAAAATAGTTAGTAAAAGATCACCATTAACAACCTGTTGATTCTCATCTACCATAATCAATCTATCTGCGTCACCATCAAATGAAATTCCTACTTGACCATTAGATATATTTTTTTGCAAGTTTTCAGGAAATGTTGCACCACAATTATCATTTATATTTTTTCCATCTGGATTATTAGAGATTATATTAAATTGGGCATTTTTTGCTGAAAGCAAATCTTCAATGATTTTAAATGCTGAACCATTTGCAGCATCAATAATTAAATCAAACTTATCAAACTTAAAATCATTAACATTCTTCAGATACTCAAGATAAGTATCATAGCCTTTAGTTGAATTCTTAATTTTCGCATTATTCTCTGGTAAAGAAACCCTCTCTAATTCGCTCTCTATTTGTATTTCCAAATCATCATCTAATTTTGAACCATTCTTATCGATCAATTTTATTCCGTTATATTCTGATGGGTTATGAGATGCAGATATTATTATTCCAAGATCTTCATTAAAAGTCTCTAATAAAATAGGCATTGACCCTGAAGGTAATATTCCATAATTAGTTATACTTACTTCTTCTGAAAAACCTTTAACAATCCATTCTGTAATCATTTCACAAGATTCCCTTGTGTCTAAAATTATTGCTACTGACTTAGGTGCTAATATTTTCTCAACTGAACAAAATATCTTTGTTACAATTTCCTCTTTAAGAGATTCTCCAGGTATTCCCCTGATTCCATCTGTTCCGAAATATTTTTTCAATGAAAAATTATCTTTTAGTAAATTGCTCAGCTCTTCGTGCTTTTTTCAATCCGTATTTTTTACGCTCAACTTTTCTTGCGTCTCTAGTTAATAAACCAGCCTTTTTGAGTCTGTCTCTTAACTCAGGATCATATTTAATAAGTGCTCTAGAAATACCCAACGCTACTGCGTCAGCTTGTGCTGATAATCCACTTCCATTTAAATTAACGTGTAAATCAAACTTTTTCTCTAAATCAACAACTACAAAGGGTTTGTTAATTTTCATTCTCATGGAAGGACTTGGGAAATAATCGTCTATTTTTTTACCATTAAATATATACTGACCAGAGCCTTCAGATAATCTTACTCTTGCAACCGAGGTCTTTCTTCTTCCTGTCCCAAGCAGAACTTTACTCATTACTCTTCAACTTTCTTTATGTCAAAATTTAATTCTACGGGATTTTGTGCAACATGTGGATGTTTGTCTGTTGAGTAAATATGAAGTTTTTTAATAGTTGCTCTTCCCAGCCTGTTTTTAGGAAGCATTCCCCAAACAGCTCTTTCTATAATCTTTTCTGGTTTTCTTTTTTTCAATGAAGAAAAAGACTCTTCTTTAATTCCTCCAGGATAGCCAGAGTGACTATAGTAAATTTTTTGATCTGGCTTATTAGCTGTTACTTGAATTTTATCTGCATTAATAATTACTACGTGATCTCCAACATCTAGATGTGGTGCATATTCTGGCTTATGTTTTCCTCTCAGAACTTGGGCTACTTCACTTGCTAGTCTACCCAAAGGTAAATTTGACGCATCAACTAAATGCCAGTTGCGATCTGACGCTTCTATCCCCTTAAATGTCGTTTTTGTATTCATTTTATAAACCCAAAGAATTGTAACGAGCTTTCAGTATAAATTCTTTTCATATTTAAGAAAACTAGTATTTTATTTTCCATAAATATAAACCATGAGCTGGAGCTATAAAATTAAATCTTTCCTCTTTAGGTCGCTCTAATGATTCTTTTAACTCTTTTTTTGTAATTTTGTTCTCTTGTAAGGCTAATTGGCAACCAACAATTGCCCTAACCATATTATGCAAAAATGAACTTCCTTCTATTGTGTATACAAAATAATCATTAGTCTTTGACCATTCGCTTTTCGATATCTCTCTAAATGGATCTTGTCCTTTTCTTAATTTTGAGAAATTCTTAAAGTTTTTTCTTCCTAAAAATATTTTTTCTATTGATTTCAATTTGTCTAGTTCTAAAGGTGTTTTAACTAAATATCTATAATTTCGATTGTAAGGTTTCCCTTTGTCGTTAGGTTGAAGAAAGTATTTATATACTCTTGACTTTGCATTAAATCTAGGATGGAAAGAATTTTTTACTTTCTGAAATTTTTTAATTTTTATCTCATCCCCTAAAAGTGAGTCTAAAGAATTAAAAAAGGATGGTTCTAAATTATCAATAGTTTTGAGACTGATAATTTGTGATCTAGCATGAACACCAGCATCAGTCCTTCCAGCATAATTTAATTCATAATTTTGAGTAATTAACTTTAAAGAATCTTCTATTTCAGACTGAACAGTTCTAACATTTAGTTGTTTCTGAAATCCATGAAATAAAGAACCATCATAAGAAATTTCAATTTTGTAATTGTTCAATTTAAAAAACGATTTTTAAAGGTCCCGAAGTCCAAATTAAAATAAATAGAAAAACAGCACCAGAAATCTTAGCATTATTTTTTTCAATGAAAAAGGCATTCTCTAAAGATTTTGTAATTGTAAGATACATCCAAAAAAATATACCTAAAGTAAAAATCTGTATGAATCTTAAGTCAAAAAAAGAAAAGTACGATTGTAAAATTATTCCTAAACTTATAAACAAGACTAAGCCATGGGTATAACCAGTTATTGTAGTTACTGAATTTATTTCTAAATTTTCTTTAAAAACTTTACCTAACATGAACCACATAGCAAGGCTTGAGAACACCCAAGCAAATGCTCCATCTAAAATACCAAAAAATATAATGTCTGATAGATTATTAAATCCAGAATTTAGTACTAAAGGAACATATAAAGATAGCAAACTTGCAAATACAATTAGAAATGCATTACCAGATTCATATCTGTCGTTACTTATTTTTTGTAAGGTTTCAATATCAAATCTTATAAATTGCTTGAATTGTTTCCAGACGTCTTTAAATGTATTCAAATTAAACTAATTCTAAAATAGCTAACTCAGTTTTGTCACCCTTACGATATGTGGTTCTAGTAATTCTTGTATAGCCACCATTTCTTTCTTCATACTTAGGACCGATTTCATCAAAAAGTTTTGCAACAGCTTCTTTGTCTTGAATCATTTTCAGAACTTGCCTTCTATCGTGAAGCGTCCCTTTTTTTGCTTTTGTAATTACCTTTTCCGCATAAGGTTTGACAACTTTAGCTTTAGTAATTGTAGTCTCAATTTTTTCATGCTGAATCAAAGACCTAATTAAATTACTTATAATTTGATCTTCATGAGATGGTGAACCACCTAATCTTTTGCCTTTAGTTGGCCTAGGCATCAGGATTCTCTCCTGAGTCGAGATCAGAACTAGTAGGTAAGCTTANGCCTAATTCATCTAGCTTTGCTACAAGTTCATCTAGGCTCTTTTGACCAAAATTAGTGAGGTTCAATAAGTCATCTTCTGTATATTCAAGAATTTGACCCACAGTAGTTATATTCTCCCTNCCTAGACAATTTCTTGGTCTTTCTGAAAGATCTAGAGCNTCTACAGATAAAGATAAATCTGGTGAACTTCCTTCAGAGATTGTTAACTCTCCTAATTCAAGACCAACGCCTTCATCAATATCAGCAAATAACTTCCATAATTCTCCTAATGTTTTTCCAACTGATGATATTGCCTCAGTCGGCTTAACAGATCCATCAGTTTCAACATCAAGAGTCAATTTATCATAATTAGTTACTTGACCTACTTGGGTTGGTGATACAGAATAATTAACCTTAACTATTGGTGAAAAAATAGAATCAATAGGTATGAAATTTGAGTCACTTGTTTTATTCTTGTCAGCTAAAATATAGCCTACCCCATGTGAAATTGAAACTTCCATTTCCAAATTTGCATCATCAGATAATGTACAAATTTTTAATTCTGTATTAACAACTTCCACGCCTGCTGGGCACTGGATTTGCGAAGCATTTACTTCACCTGGTCCTTTAGCTTTAACAGTTAAAGTGTGATCTTCCATGTCTTCAACATTTAATACAAGTCTTTTAAGATTTAGTAAAACGTCTAATACATCTTCAACAACTCCTGGGATAGAGGTGAACTCATGATTAACGCCTTCAATCTTTACACCCGTTACAGCAACACCCGGAACCCTTGAAAGCAATGCTCTTCTCATTGTATTTCCAAGAGTTAATCCAAAACCTGGTTCTAAAGGTTCTATCGTGAACCTTGACCTGTGTTCACTAACCTCTTCTAATGATATTTCTGGTCTTTGTAATATTAGCAACGTTCATTCTCCTCTCTAAAATATTTTATTTTGAATAAAGCTCTACTATTAATTGTTCTTCAATTTGTTGACTTGCGTCATTTCTTGATGGTGTTGATAAAATTTCTATGTTCTTTTTACTTTTGTCTACATTAAGCCATTTGGCTTCTTCTCTATCCTGACCTGTGTCCAAACTGTGCTGTATAGAAATCATATTTTCACTACTTTGTTTAATTTCTATTTTATCTCCTTGCTTAACTTGTATTGAGGGAATATCTACTAATTTTCCATTTAATCTAAAGTGACGATGAGAAACTAATTGTCTTGCTTGTGGTCTTGATGAAGCAAATCCTGCTCTGTAAATAACATTATCTAATCTTGATTCAAGCAATATAAGTAAATTTTCACCAGTAATTCCTGCCATTCTTGAAGCTTCTTTATAGTAATTTCTAAACTGCTTTTCCATAATTCCATACATGTATCTAACTTTTTGTTTCTCTTTTAATTGAGTACCATAATCAGTCTCTCTCATTCTTTTTCTTCCATTTTCACCTGGTGGATAGGGTCTATCTTGAAGAGCTTTATCCCCTTTTTTGTTTTCAAAAACATTGAATCCTAACCTTCTGGAAACTCTTACTCTAGGTCCTGTATATCTTGCCATTATCCTCTTCTTCTTTTCTTTGGTCTACAACCATTGTGAGGGGTTGGAGTTATATCTTTAATTGTTCCAACATCCATACCCATATTCTGTAAAGTTCTAACAGCTGTTTCTCTTCCAGCGCCTGTTCCACTAATTACAATATCAAGCTTGTGGATCCCGAATTCTGTTGCTCTTCTTACAGCTTCTTCGGCAGCAACTTGAGCCGCATAGGGTGTTGACTTTCTAGAACCTTTAAATCCTACTGAGCCACCTGATGTCCAAGCAATTGTTTCACCGTTTGAATCAGCTATATTAATAATGGTATTGTTAAAACTTGCTTTAATGTGAGCTACTCCAGATGAAACTTTTCTTTTAGCTTTCTTTTTTGATTTTGTTTCGACCATTATTTAAGAACCTTCTTTGTTCCAGCAACTGCAAATCTTGGACCTTTTCTTGTTCGTGCATTTGTATGTGTTCTTTGTCCTCTTACAGGTAANCCTGATCTGTGCCTTGCCCCTTGATAGGTTCCTATCTCTGTTTTTCTTCTTATATTTTGAGAGACATCTCTTCTTAAATCACCTTCAACCCTGAAATTAGCTTCAATATATTTTCTAATTTGTGCAACTTCATCATTTGTTAAATTACTAACTCTTGTATCTGGATCAATCTTTAAGTCACTACATATATCTTCTGCTCTTTTTGCTCCAACGCCGTGAATGTATCTTAAAGAAGCTATAACTCTTTTTTCTCTAGGTATGTCAATTCCTGAAATTCTAGCCATTTTTATTTAACCCTGTCTCTGTTTGTTTCTCGGGTTCCTTTTATTGATAACGTAAAGTTTTCCTTTACGTCTAACAATTTGGTCGTTTGGACCCCTCTTTTTAATACTGGCTTTTACCTTCATTTATGTCTCCAAGTTATCCTACCTCTTGTAGGATCATATGGTGATACTTCCATTTCAACAATGTCTCCTGGAAGAATCCTTATATATCTCATTCTCATTTTTCCTGAAACATGAGCTAATATTTCAGCACCACTCTCAAGCTCAACCTTAAAAGAAGCATTTGGTAAAGTTTCAGTTACTGTTCCCTGAACTTTTATTAAATTTTTTTCTTTTTCTACCAAATTAACCTTGATTTTAAGACCGATATACAAGAATAATGCGATTTAAAACTATTACAAACACATATTTAGAATAAGTTTTCAGTAAAAACACGTGTCCCCTCTTCCGTTAGGCCAATTGTATGTTCAAAATGGGCAGATTTTGAAGAATCTGCTGTCTTGACAGTCCATCCATCTGAATCAACTACTGTTTCTTCAGAACCAATATTAAACATTGGCTCAATACATATAGCCATACCTGTTTTAAGTTCAAAACCTGTGTCTTTTTCACCATAATGTGGAACTTGTGGTGCTTCATGCATCTCTATCCCAATCCCATGACCAACATAATTACGAACATTGCCAAAGTTATTTTTTAATGCAATTTCATCAATTCTGTGACCAATGGTTCCTAATTTTTGACCATCTTGAACCAATTTAATTCCCTCATTTAAAGCATGTTTAGTTATTTTCATTAATTCTTTATCTTTCTCTGACACATCTCCTATTCCAAAAGTAAAAGCAGCATCAGCATGATAGCCTTCGTATATAACCCCGGCATCAATTGAAAGTATGTCTCCATCTTGAACAATGTATTCATTGGGTATTCCATGCACTATAACTTCATTTGGTGATGCACATATATAACCTGGAAAATCAATAGTGCCTGGTTGAGGGTATCCCAAAAAACTTGATTCAACATTTGATTTTTCAATTATTTTTTTTGCAATATTATCAAGTTCTTTTAGTTTCATGCCAGGTTTTGTATTCTTGTAAATTTCATAATGAATATTTGAAACTACTTTTCCAGCTTTACTCATTTTTATAAAATCTTCTGAAGTTTTGTAAGTTAACATATCCTACTTAATAAACTCTTTAGAAATTTCTTTATAAATATCATCAACATTACCTACAGCGTTAATTTTTGTTGTGATTCCTTTATCCTCATAATAAGTAATAAGAGGTTCTGTATCTTTCTGGTAAACTTCTAATCTCACCCTTATAGAATCTTCAGTGTCATCTCCTCTACCACTGGTTTCACCTCTTAAAAGTATTCTTTTTGTAAGCTCTTCCTGATCAGCTTCAAAAACAATTACTTTTACTACTGGAAATTTATCGTTTATCTTTTCTAAACTTTTAGCTTGAGGGAGCGTTCTTGGGAATCCATCAAGTATTGTGCCTCCTAAACAATCATCATGACTTAATCTTTCAATTAACATTTGAATAACAAGATCATCTGGAACTAACTTTCCTTCATCAAGTAAGGATTTTGCAATTTTGCCCAGATCTGTTTGTTCTTTTACATGCTGTCTTAACATATCGCCTGTTGAAATATGAGCTAAATTAAATTCGGACGCAATTTTTATTGCTTGTGTTCCTTTTCCAGCACCAGGAGGCCCTAAAAAAACTACTAAATGGGTCAATCAATAAACCCTTCGTAATTTCTCATGCTTAATTGACTTTCGATTTGTTTCATAGTTTCTAAAGCAACTCCTACTGTTATTAAAATCGAAATTCCACTAAAGCCTAGGGGTATATCCCATATAGCTGAAGCAATTGAGGGCAGAACTGCAACAGAAGCTAGAAAAACTGAACCAGGTAAAGTAATTCTGTTAATTATATGTGATAAATAATTTGTTGTTGATATTCCAGGCCTAACACCAGGTATGAAGCCTCCCTGCCTTCTAATCATGTCTGATTGTCTAACAGGATCAAATTGAATTGTTGTATAAAAATATGTAAAGAAAATTATTAACATACCTAAGAAAAATATATAAAACCAACTTGTTCCTTGTGAGTTTGCCAAGTTAACATCAATCCAGTTTCTAATTCCTGCAGTTACTCTATTGTCTTGAGGTAAAGAAGTAGCAATTAAAGCAGGGAAAAATAACACGCTGGTAGCAAATATAACAGGTATAACACCAGCACTATTGACTTTTAATGGTATGTAGGTGCTTTGTCCTCCCATCACTTTTCTTCCTCTAACTCTTTTTGCAAATTGAATTGGGATTCTTCTCTGACCCTGTTCAACATAAATAATTCCAACAATCATTAAAAAGAACATCAGAACTAATACAGAAAATTGTCCTATTCTGCCCTGCCCTGCAGTAACTTGGTAGGCTCCACCAAAACTAGCTGGCAATTGACTTATGATGCTTGCAAAAATTATCAAAGACATCCCGTTACCAATACCTCTTTGCGAAATTAATTCTCCAAGCCACATTATGAAAGCTGTTCCAGCAGTCATTGTTAAAACGATTAAACCTACTCTTGAAGGTGTATAGTTTGGAATCAAGGAAATCCCTCCAGTTAGACTTCCTCTAGAAAAAATATAGGTTAATCCTGTAGACTGTAGCAAAGCTAATACAACTGTTACGTAGCGAGTCCATTGTGTTATCACTTTTCTCCCAGATTCACCCTCTTCTTGTAGTTTCTGCAATCTTGGAATGACTACAGTCAAGAGTTGGAGAATAATACTTGAAGTGATATATGGCATTATTCCTAAAGCAAATACTGAAAAAGTTTCCAAAGCTCCTCCAGAAAATAAATTAAGAAGACCATAAATTCCTGCTTGAGCTCCAGATTCTGTAAGTCTCTGAACTGCATCTAAATCTACTCCAGGAACTGGGACTGCTGCTCCAAGCCTATAAACAGCAAACATTAACAATGTGAAAATAATCCTTTTCCTAAGGTCTGGGATTTTAAACATGTATTTGAAAATAGATAGCTGCAATTTAAACCTCTATAATTTCAACTGTTCCACCAGCTTTTTCAATTTTTTCCTTAGCCAATTTACTTGCTGAATGAACTTTTAAATTAATAGTATTTGTTAGCTCACCATTTCCTAGAATTTTTACTAATCCTTTTTTTCTTGTTAGGCCCATTTCTCTAAGTGTATCTGTATTAACTTCTCCTTCCAAGTTTTTTGCTTGAAGATCTGATACATTAACAACTACATACGACATCTTTGGTTTATTCTTTAGACCTNTAAGTTTTGGAATTCTTCTATATAGAGGGATTTGGCCTCCTTCAAAGTATGCTGGCACAGTTTTTCTCGCTCCTGTTCCCTTAGTTCCTCTTCCAGCCGTTTTACCTCGTTTACCTGACTCTCCTCTTCCTTTTCTTAATTTTGATTTACTTGAACCAGGAGAGGGTTTTAGATGATGATATCTTAATTTACTCATTGTTAAACCTTTTCAATAATTACTAAATGTTTAACAACATTCAGCATCCCTTCTAATGAATTATCAAGCTCTCTTTCAACAGATGAGTTGATTTTTTTTAAGCCAAGGGATTTTATTGTTTCTCGAGATTTATGACCTTGACCTATAAGACTTCTTTTAAGAGTAATTTTAACTTTCGCCATCAGCTACCTGTTTATTTGTTCTTCTCTCAGCTTTTGTTTTTTCAAAAGCCTCTACTAATCCTTGAGGAGCAACCTCCGAGGTTTTCTTTCCTCTTAAGGCTGCAACCATATCTGGNGTTCTTTGGTTCAATAAACCATTNAAAGTAGCTTTTGCAACGTTTAGATGGGTAGGTGANCCAAGTGATTTTGCTAAAATATCTTTTATACCAGCAGCTTCTAAAACCTGTCTAGCTGCTCCACCAGCTATTACTCCTGTTCCTGGAGCTGCTGGTTTCATTAAAACTTTTGATGATCCATGTTCTCCTGTAATCGTATGTACAATTGTTGAGCCTGCCATTGGTATGCTGTGTATATTCTTTTTTGCATTTTCTATAGCTTTTTGTATAGCAAGAGGCACTTCTGATCCTTTACCATAACCTATACCAGCATTGCCATTTCCATCTCCAACAGCAACTAGTGCAGTGAACGCAAAGTTTCTACCTCCCTTAACAACTTTTGCAACTCTATTTATATGTATTACACTTTCTTGAAGTTCTATTTCAGCCATTAGAAATTAATTCCTTTTTCCCTTATTGCTTCTGCTACAGCTTTTACCCTGCCATGGTATATGTATCCACCTCTATCAAAGACTGCTTCGCTAATTCCAAGCTCTTTTAGTTTATCTCCCATAACTTCCCCAACTTTTTTTGCAGTTTCTAGAGATAAATTTTCTGATTTTAATTCCTTGGACAACGAACTTGAAGTTGCAATTGTTTTTTGATTTAAATCATCTATAGCTTGAACATAAATATTCTTATTACTCTTATATATGGCTAATCTAGGTTTAGTTTNNAGGCCATTTATTTTTTTCCTAATTCTNATTTTTCTTTTATGCCTTGAGCTTNTATTTTTTACTTTCATATATTCTAAGCTCCAGTAGTCGCAACAGCAGCCTTACCTGCTTTTCTTCTTACGTACTCATCTTCATATCTGATACCTTTGCCTTTATACGGCTCAGGAGGTTTAATTGCTCTTATGTTTGCTGCAACTTGACCCACAAGTGCTTTGTCTATACCAGAAACTATTATTGTGTTTTGATCAGGAACTTCATAACTTATATTTTCAACTTTTTTATAAATAACAGGGTGTGAAAAACCACATAATATTTCTATATCATTCCCTTTTAAAGTTGCTCTGTGTCCAACACCTTGAAGGGATAAAGTTTTTTTGTAACCTTCACTGACCCCAACGATATTATTTGCTATTAATGAACGATAAAGACCGTGTAAACTTTTAACTTCTTTTTCATCAGAGTCTCTTGAAAAAATTAATGTTCCTTCNTTTATTTCAAATTTTATTCTGTCATCAACAATTTTTGTTAATANTTCACCCTTTTGACCTTTTACAATAATTTCAGAGTCTTGAATTTTTACTTCAATCCCTTCTGGAATCACAATTGGCTTATTTCCAATTCTACTCACGACCACACCTCACAAATTAACTCTCCGCCAAGTTTTCTTTTCCTCGCTTCAGAGTCTGACAAAAGGCCTCTAGAAGTTGAGACAATTACTGTGCCNAGACCACCATTATTTCTTGGTAGATTATCAAAACTAGAATAAACTCTGTTTCCTGGTTTTGATAATCTATTCATTCCGGAAATCACTGAGGCGCCTTCGTCTGAATATTTAAGTTCAATATTAATTACTTTTTTGGTTCCATCTCCTTCAACCTTNACATCAGAGACATAGCCTTCATCTTTTAATAAAGAAGCTAGTTGAAATTTAAATTTTGAATGAGGTATTTCAATATTAGATTTTGAAACCATAGTANCGTTTCTCAATCTAGTTAATAAATCGGAAATAGGATCTGAAACCATAATTACCAAGAAGCTTTCTTTATTCCAGGAAGCTCTCCTTTTAAGGCTAANTGTCTGAATGTATTTCTAGACATTCCAAATTTTCTCAATGTTCCTCTTGGTCTTCCAGTAACCTGGCATCTATTTCGATGTCTGGTTGCTGATGCGTCTCTTGGCATTTTTGCAATCTTTTTTTGTGCTTCTCTTTTTTCATCNTANGAAGATTCAGGATCTTTAATTACCTTTAATAATTCTTTTCTTCGATCGTGATAAAAACCAACTGTTTCTAGCCTTTTATTATTTTTTACTACTTTACTTGTTTTAGCCATATTTAATTCTCCCTAAATGGAAATCCTAAGGAATTTAATAATACATATCCTTCATTATTATCGTTAGCCGTTGTGCAGATTGTAATATTCATTCCTCTAATATCTCGTACTTTATCGTACTCAACTTCAGGAAATACCAATTGTTCATTTAACCCTAAAGAATAATTACCTTTACCATCAAATGATTTAGTACTAAAACCTCTAAAGTCTCTAATCCTAGGAACAACGACTTGAACAAATCGATCATAAAACTCCCACATTCTATCACCTCTTATAGTCACAGATGTTCCAATAGGCATACCTTCTCTAATTTTAAATCCTGCTATTGATTTTTTAGCTCTCTTAACTACAGGTTTCTGACCAGAAATAGCAGTTAATTCATCAACCATAGACTCGAGTGCTCTTCCATCCGTGGCTGCTTTTCCATCACCAATATTTATAATAATTTTCTCTAAAGTTGGAATTTGATTTATATTAGACAAATTGAGCTCTTTTTGAATCTCTCCAGAAAGCTCCAAGTTATATTTTTCTTTAAGTCTTGGTATCATGCTTCCTCTCCTGTTTGTGCAAGGACTCTATACTTATTTCCATTTTTATCAAATTTGTAACTAACTCGGCCACTTTTCTTTTTAACTACTAAGGCTACATTTGAAATATCGATTGGCATACTTTTATCAATCACACCACCTTGCATTGTTTGGCCTTGAGGTTTTTGATGTTTCTTAACTACATTAACTCCTTCAACTAAAACCTGGTTTTTTCTTGGTATAACTTGTAATACTTTACCCTCTTTACCATTTTCTTTTCCAGATATAATTTTTACTGTATCGCCTTTTTTTATTTTCATTAAATCACCTCCGGAGCAAGTGAGACTATTCTCATAAATTTTTTCTCTCTTAGCTCTCTTCCAACTGGACCAAAAATTCTTGTACCCCTTGGTTGGTTTTGGTCATTTAATATAACACAAGCATTTTCATCAAATCTTATATATGTGCCATCTTTTCTTCTAGTTTCTTTGCTTGTCCTAACGACAACAGCTTCTACAATATCTCCCTTATTTATCTGACCACCTGGAATAGCATCTTTTACAGTAGCTGTAAATACATCTCCCATTCCTGCATATCTAATCCTAGAACTACCTTTAACTTTTATGCATAAAACTTCTTTTGCTCCAGAATTATCTGCTACCTTAAGCCTAGATTCTTTCTGTATCATCTTGCTCTCTCAATCACTTCAATAACTCTCCATCTTTTTGTCTTTGAGATTGGCTTTGTTTCCATAATTTCTACTGTATCTCCAATCTTAGAATCAAACTTTTCATCATGAACATGCAAATTTCTTGTTTTTTTAACAATTTTTCCATATTTAGGATGAGGATATTGAAGTTCTATCGCAACTGTAACAGTGTTTTCCCTTTTGTCAGAAACAACTATTCCGGTTCTAATCTTTCTGGAAGCTCTATTTTTATTACTCATCTACAATCTCTTTCATTTTGAGTTCATTTCTTTTTTCATTTAATAAAGTACTTGCCTGTGCGATTTCTTTTTTTATTTTTTTAAAAATTGAAGTATCCTCTATCTGGCTAGTTGCTAATGAAAATCTTGATTCCATTAATTCTTTTTTAAGATCTAAAATTTTATTCTCTAATTCCATAATGGACAGTTCTCTTAAGTTTTCAATACTCATGCGTTCCTCATAACAAACTTTGTTTTTATTGGTAATTTATGTCCAGCTTTCCTCATAGCTTCTCTTGCTACTTCCTCAGGAACACCTGAGATTTCAAAGATTATTCTTCCTGGTTTAACAACAGCAACATAATATTCTACATTACCTTTACCTGATCCCATGCGAACTTCAGCTGGTTTTTGTGTAACTGGTTTATGAGGAAAAATATTAATCCATACTTTTCCTCCTCTTTTCATTGTTCTAGTAATAGTTATTCTTGCAGCCTCAATCTGTCTTCCTGTTATATAAGACGTTTCAACAGCTTGTAATCCATAATCACCAAATTGAACCTGGTTACCACCTTTGGACATGCCTTTTCTTCTTCCTCGGTGGGATTTTCTATATTTTGTTTTTTTAGGCATCAACATAATTTATTCTTCTTCCAATATTGATTTTTCTTCTTCAAATTGCTCTTGAGCTTTTACTGGAGTTATTTTTGTTCCTCCTCCGGCTTCAACTATATTTGAATTAGTTTCACCTGATTTCTTACCTCCGCCAGCTTCCAAAATTTTGGAATCTTTAGACTCACCTACAGCAGCTTCAACTCTTGATTTTACAGATTTCACTCTTCCGCTTGAAGGACCTCCACTAGCTAGGCTTGCTTCAGCAGCTATCTTTTCTTGTCTTAATTTATTTGATGCAACTACATCACCTTTATAAACCCAAACTTTTACACCTAATGCTCCCACTGTTGTATGAGCAGCGGCTCTTCCAAAATCTATATCTGCTCTTAATGTATGGAGTGGAACTCTTCCCTCTCTATACCATTCGCGTCTTCCCATTTCTGCTCCGCCTAATCTACCAGAACACTCAACTCTTACACCTTCTGCACCAGCTTTTAAAGCAGCTGATACAGCACGTTTCATAGCTCTTCTAAAAGCAACTCTGCTTTCAAGTTGATCCGCAATAGCACGAGCCAATAGTTGAGCATCTAATTCTGCTTCTCTTACTTCAATAATATTTAGCTTTACTGGTTGATTTGAGAGTTCTTCCAATCCTTTTCTCAACCTATCAGCTTCTGTCCCTTTTCTACCTATTACAACACCTGGCCTTGCTGTGTGTATATCTACTTGTACCTTATCTCTTGTTCTTTCTATATCAATTCTTGAGACAGCTCCTTTTATTAATTGTGATGAAAGAAATTCTCTTATTCTATAGTCTTGATTAACTAATTTTGTATAGTCTTTATTACTAAACCATCTTGACTTCCAATCATTAACTATTCCTATTCTGAATGCGTAAGGATGTGTTTTTTGACCCATTATTCCTCCACACTTTCTAATTCAATCGTTAAATGAGATGTACGTTTATTTATTCTCCCTGCTCTTCCTCTAGCCCTTGGTCTGAATCTTTTAAGAGTAGGCCCTTCATCAGCAATAGCTTTTGATATGAAAAGATTTGAAGAGTTCAATCCTAAATTAGTTTCTGCATTTGCAATTGCACTTTCTAAAACTTGTTTTATTTCCTCAGCAGCTTTTCTTTTTGTAAAAGTAAGCACATTTAAAGCCTCATTGACTTCTAATCCTCTTATCAAATTTAAAACCAAACGAACCTTGTAAGGTGACTGTCTAACATATTTACTTTTTGCTTTAATTACTTGATTTTCCATTATGTTGTCTGCCCCGGATGTCCTCTAAATGTTCTAGTAGGTGCAAACTCTCCTAATTTATGACCTACCATAGCTTCTGTTATAAATACTGGTAAATGTTGTCTCCCGTTATGAATGGCTAAAGTTAATCCAACCATTTCAGGAACAACAGTCGAACGCCTGCTCCATGTTTTAATTACTGATTTATCTCCACTATTTTGTGCATTCTCAACTTTTGTTAAAAGATGATTATCAACAAATGGTCCTTTTCTTAGACTTCGAGACATAATCTATCCTCTACCTTTCTGGGATCTTCCTCTAACAATTGATTTATTACTATATTTTTTCTTTTTTCTTGTTTTCTTTTCAGGCTTTCCCCAGGGACTAACTGGGGTTCTACCTCCAGATGATTTTCCTTCTCCTCCACCTAAGGGGTGGTCAACTGGGTTCATTGCTACACCTCTTGTCTGTGGTCTTACACCTTTCCAACGTTTCCTTCCAGCTTTTCCTAATTTTGTAAGCTCTGCTTCAGCATTTCCAACAGTACCTATAGTTGCACGACAATCCATTGGGACTGTTCTCATTTCGCCAGAAGGTAACCTTAATAATGCAAGCCCTCCTTCTTTACTCATTAATTGGACTGAGGAGCCAGCTGATCTTGCCATTTTTGCACCACCACCTGGTCGTAGCTCTACACCATGAACGAAAGTTCCAGCAGGTATATTTCTTAAAGGTAAGCAGTTTCCATCTTTAATATCAGATTTAGGTCCAGATTCTATAAAATTGTCAACTGCCAATCCATCAGGTGCAATTATATAGGCTTTTTCACCGTCAACATAATGAAGTAATGCTATTCGTGCATTTCTATTTGGATCATATTCTATAGCTGCAACTTTTGCTGGAATTCCATCTTTTACTCTTTTAAAATCAATTATTCTATATTTTTGCTTGTGGCCTCCTCCTCTGTGTCTCGAGGTAATACGACCTTTATTATTTCTACCACCAGTAGATTTCTTAGAATTAAGAAGTGATCTTTCTGGCTTTGACTTAGTAATTTCCTTAAAATCACCAGAAACCTGTCCTCTCATTCCCGGAGTTACTGGTCTAATTTTTTTTGATCCCATAACTAAACCCCAAAAGCCTCTATAGTCTGACCCTCTTGAAGGGTTACTATTGCTATTTTTCTTGTACTTTGTTGACCTAGCACATAACCAAATCTTTTTTTCTTACCTTTTCTATACATTGTGTTAACAGAAAGTACATCTACATCAAATAACTCTTGTACTGCTTTTTTAATTTCAGGTTTATTTGAATTTGTGTGTACAAAAAAAGTATAAGAATTCGAGTCAGCAATCCTATCATAAGATTTTTCTGAAATGAGTGGAGCAATTAATACATCTTCTAAATATTTCATTCTTTATCTCCAGAAATTAAATTAATTGCACTTTGTGAGAAAATTGTAAAATCTGTAGATATAACATCAAAAGTTGCAAGCTTTAGATAAGATACAATATTCGACTTATCTAGGTTTCTAAATGATTTTAAAAGAACATCGTCATTCTCTCCATAAACAAAAGTGAACGACTTATCTATCTCAAACTCTCCAAGAATTGAGGAAGCTAATTTAGTTGATGGTTTGTCCATATCAGTTGCGTCAATTACAAAAACGGAATTCTCATTTATTCTCTGAGACAAAGCCATATCTAAAGATTTTCTTTTCATTTTTTTTGGAGTTCTATCTTTATAAACTCTACCGCCTGGTCCGTGAGCAACTCCTCCACCAACAAACTGTGGGGACCTTAAAGATCCTTGTCTTGCTCTACCTGTTCCTTTTTGAGCCCATGGCTTTGCTCCGGTTCCTGAAACTTGAGCTCTTGTTTTAACTGAAGCTGTATTGTTCCTATGGTTTGTTCTATTTGAAATAACTACTTGATGTAATAAACCTTTATTAATTTCGTCAGAAACAATAATTGGATATTGCTTTTTTGAAATTTTGTTTTCTTTAGTAATATATGTATCTAGTTTTACACTCATAACTTACTCTTCTTCTGAGACCGAAGTTTTAGCTTCAGACCTTTCTATAATTTTTCCTGATGTTGCATTACTTCCGTCGCTTGATGGAAGCTTTATAGCCGATCTAATCTGTACTATATTTCCTTTTTTTCCAGGTACAGAACCATTTACTAAAAGATAGTTTTTCTCTTCATCTATTCCAACAACAGTAACTGACTGAATAGTTTTTTTCTCATTTCCCATTCTTCCTGCCATCTTCTGGCCTTTAAATACATGTCCTGGATAAGAGGCATTTCCTATTGAACCACCTGCTCTGTGAACTTTATGTACTCCATGACTTGCTTTTTGACCTTTAAAATTATATCTTTTCATAACCCCAGTGAAACCATGTCCTTTTGAATAGCCAGTAATATCTACTTTTTGACCTATTTCAAAAAAATCTATAACATTTATGCGCATTCCTGATTCGAGACCTGAGTCAGGATCTATAGGCACCTCATATAGGCCTTGACCTGGTTCTACGTTGTATTTTTTATAATGTTCAGATATAGGTTTGTTAACATTTTTTGCTGTTCCTATGGTTAACTGTACAGCATCGTAACCATCTTTATCTTCAGATTTTACCTGAACAATCCTACAATCTGAAACATCAAGTACGGTTACTCCCAAAGCAGCAGAATTGTCATCAAAAATTTGAGTCATTCCAACTTTTTTTGCAATTAAAGTGTTCATAATTTAATTTCCACCTCTACACCTGCTGGTAAATCTAATCTCATTAAGGAATCAACTGTTTTTGGACTTGGCTCAACTATATCAATGAGTCTTTTATGAATCCTCATTTCAAAATGTTCTCTTGATTTCTTATCAACATGCGGTGATCTAATCACACAATATCTGTGAATTTGTGTTGGTAATGGTATTGGACCTTTAACTTTTGCTTGAGTTTTCATAACCGTTTCAGCAATTTTACGTGCAGATTCATCTACGACATAATTGTCGTATGCCTTAAGTTTTATTCTTATCTGCTGTTCTTGTTTTGCCATTTTTTCCTCAAAAAAAACCGGGAGTTTAATTCTACTCCCGGTTATTTTTATTACTCAATAACTTTTGTTACCTGTCCTGCTCCCACTGTTCTACCACCTTCTCTGATAGCAAACTTAACTCCTTCCTCCATAGCAATTGGAGAGATAAGTTCAACAGAGATCGACACATTATCACCTGGCATAACCATTTCGGTTCCATCAGGAAGAGTTACTTCACCAGTAACATCTGTCGTTCTAAAATAAAACTGTGGTCTATATCCTTTGAAAAATGGATTATGTCTTCCACCTTCCTCTTTTGTTAGAACATAAACTTCAGCTTCGAACTTGGTATGTGGAGTTATTGAACCTGGCTTTGCTATAACCTGGCCTCTTTCAACGTCTTCTTTATCAATACCACGTAATAATAAACCAACGTTGTCTCCAGCTCTACCTTCATCAAGAAGCTTTCTGAACATTTCAACACCAGTACAAACTGATTTGGTTGTTTCTCTAATACCAACGATTTCAACTTCTTCGTTAACATTAACAATTCCTTGTTCAATTCTTCCTGTTACAACTGTTCCACGTCCTGTAATTGAAAATACATCCTCAACAGGCATTAAGAAAGGTTTGTCAACTACTCTTGTTGGCTCTTCTATGTAAGAATCTACATTTTCCATTAATTCAAGAACAGCTTTCACACCATCTTCTTTTCCTTCGAGAGCTGCTAAAGCTGAACCTTTTACTACTGGAACATCATCTCCTGGGAAATCATATTCATTTAATAATTCTCTTACTTCCATTTCAACAAGATCTAGAAGCTCATCATCATCAACTTGATCAACTTTATTAAGGAATACAGCTATTGATGGAACACCAACTTGCCTTGCTAAGAGAACATGCTCTCTAGTTTGTGGCATCGGACCATCTGCAGCTGAAACAACTAAAATTGCACCATCTACTTGGGCTGCACCAGTAATCATGTTTTTAACATAATCAGCGTGCCCAGGCATATCTACGTGAGCATAATGTCTGTTTTCAGTTTCATACTCTACGTGTGCAATCTGGATTGTTATTCCTCTTTCCCTCTCTTCAGGGGCTTTATCAATATCTTCAAAAGCTGTAACGTCACCTGAACCAGCTTCGGCTAAAACTTTTGTTATAGCGGCCGTCAATGTGGTTTTACCATGGTCAATGTGGCCCATTGTACCGATGTTCACATGAGGCTTGCTACGGTCAAATTTTTCTTTTGACATATTTTTCTCCTTTTTATTGAAGCTTCAATTTGCTATGCAAATTTAAACTTCCACCTCTACTCCACGAATACTTGCAGTAATCTCTTTAGTTATTGCGTCGGGGACGTCTTCATAACTATCAAACTGCATCGTAAATGTTGCACGGCCTTGTGTTCGTGAGCGCAAATCTGTTGCGTACCCGAACATTTCTGATAAAGGAACTTTTGCATTGACAACCTTTGCAGATCCTCTTTGTTCCATTTCAGCAATCTTTCCCCTTCTTGAGGATAGATCTCCGACAACATCTCCCATAAAATCTTCTGGCGTAACAACTTCTACTGTCATTATTGGCTCTAAGAGTTTTACTCCTGCCTTTTTAGCTCCATCTTTTAAAGCCATTGAGCCTGCTATTTTAAATGCCATTTCTGAAGAGTCAACATCATGATAAGAACCATCTACTAATGTTGCTTTTATATTTTCTAAAGGATATCCAGCTAACACTCCAGATTCCATTGCGGCCTCAACGCCTGCATTTACTGATGGAATATACTCCTTAGGAATTCTCCCACTCTTAATTAAATCAACAAATTCATAACCCTCTTCAATTGGTTCAAGTTCCATAATTACATGACCATACTGGCCTCTACCCCCACTTTGTCTTATGTATTTAGCTTCAATGCTTACTTGTTTTTTAATTGCTTCTCTGTATGCAACCTGTGGCTTGCCAATATTTGCTTCAACTCTAAATTCTCTTTTTAGTCTATCCACAAGGATATCTAAATGTAACTCACCCATTCCTGAAATTATTGTTTGTCCAGTTTCTTCATCTGAGTTAACTCTGAATGTTGGGTCTTCTTCTGCTAGTTTTTGTAAGCCTTCTGATAATTTTTCTTCATCAGCTTTAGATTTTGGTTCAATGGCGACAGATATTACTGGCTCAGGGAAAGTCATAGATTCTAGCTGAATTGGATTAGAAGAATCAGAAAGAGTATCACCCGTCTTAGCATTTTTTAATCCAACCCCTGCAACAATATCGCCTGTAGAAATAAAATCAATATCTTCCCTTGAGTTAGAATGCATCCTAAGAATTCTCCCAAGGCGGTCGTCCTTTCCTGTACTGGTATTTTGGACCTTGTCTCCCTTATTTAAAACTCCTGAATAAACTCTGAAATAAGTTAGCTTTCCAACATGGGGATCACTTACAACTTTAAAGGCTAAAGCAGCAAATGGTTCTTCATCAGAATGCTTTCTTTCTATTTCATTCTCTTCATCACCTGGCTTGAAACCTTTTACTGGCTCAATATCTAAAGGAGAAGGTAAATAATCTACGACAGCATCTAATAGTAATTGGACCCCTTTATTCTTAAAAGCACTTCCAGCAAGTACGGGAACAAATAATCCATCTAATGTTCCCTTCCTAATTGCTCTTTTAACTTCCTCAACACTTAATTCTTCATCTCCTAGATATTTTTCAAGAACTTCATCATCCGCTTCTGCTACAACATCAAGGAGCTCTTGTCTCTTTGATTTTGCTTCTTCTATCTTGTCTTGTGGGATTTCAGAAATATCCCATTCAGATCCATCGTCTTTTGTCCAAGTATGTGCTTTCATCTCAACCAAATCTATAACTCCAACAAAATTTGCCTCGGATCCAATAGGTATATGTAATACTGCTGGCCTGGCTTCTAATCTTTCAATAATTGATTGGACATCAAAATCAAAATCGGCACCTGTTCTATCTAATTTATTAATAAAGCATATTCTTGGAACATTGTACTTGTCTGCTTGTCTCCATACCGTTTCTGATTGTGGCTCTACTCCTGCAACACCATCAAATACAGCTACTGCTCCATCTAAAACTCTTAAAGATCTTTCAACTTCAACAGTAAAATCTACGTGACCTGGTGTATCAATTATATTAATTGTGTGATCGTTCCAAGCACAAGTTGTGGCAGCAGACGTAATTGTTATCCCTCTTTCTTGCTCTTGCTCCATCCAATCCATAACAGCAGCACCATCATGAACTTCTCCTATTTTGTAAGTTTTACCAGTGTAGTAAAGTATCCTCTCTGTAAGAGTTGTCTTTCCTGCATCAATATGAGCCATGATTCCGATATTTCTTAAATTTTTTAATTCTGTAGTTCTATCTCCCATGATTACCACCTGTAATGAGCAAAGGCTCTATTAGATTCTGCCATTTTATGAACATCTTCTCTTTTCTTGACCGAAGCTCCTGTATTTTTACTTGCATCAAGAATTTCACGACCTAATCGTTCGTGCATTGTTTTTTCTCCTCTTTTTCTTGATGCATCTACAATCCATCTAATTGCCAATGTGGTTCCTCTTCTATGAGGTACCTCCATAGGAACCTGATAATTTGTTCCTCCGACTCTTCTTGATTTTGTTTCTATTTGAGGTTTAACGTTTTCAAATGCTTCTTTTAATAAATTTAAAGGATCTCCACCAGCTTGTTTTTCAACTAATTCAAGAGCTTTGTAAACAATATTTCTAGCAGTATCTTTTTTACCATCTAGCAAAACTTGATTTGTCAACTGAGAAACTAGAACACTATTAAATAGTGGGTCAGCTTCTGGTTTTCTTTTTAGGGAGGGTCCTCTTCTCATAATTAATCTTTTTTGCTTCCGTACCTAGATCTTGCTTGCTTTCTATCTGTTACTCCACCTGTATCTAAAGCTCCNCTAATGACTTTATATCTAACTCCTGGAAGATCTTTTACTCGACCTCCCCTGACTAAAACAATAGAGTGTTCTTGAAGGTTATGGCCTTCGCCTGGGATGTATGCTGTAACTTCTGTTCCAGTTGAAAGTCTCACTCTACAAACTTTTCTTAAAGCTGAGTTAGGCTTCTTTGGAGTAACCGTGTAAACACGGGTACATACCCCTCTTCTTTGAGGCGCTCCTTTTAATCCAGGTGTCTTTTCCTTAGACACTTTGGATTTTCGTCCTTTTCTTACCAACTGTTGTGTAGTAGGCATTATTATTCCAATCTAAAATTAGTATTTTTTCTTACCGAAAAAGAAGTATATGACAGATTTAAACTTACAACAATGAATTATTAACAAGTTTTTACTCTGTTTCTTCGTCTCCTTCTTCGCCTAACATAGCTAGCCATTGTGCAGGATTTGGAAGAGAATCTTCTTCAGATTCTTCAATATCAGAAGATTTCTCCATAAATCCTAGTTCAGAAACTTCCGGAGCATCTGGCAAAGAAGGTGATAATTTTTGATAAGCATCCGAACCTGTTCCAGCAGGTATAAGTGTACCAATTATCACATTTTCCTTAAGACCGGTAAGAGCATCTGTGCGCTTTTTCATCGCTGCCTCTGTGAGTACTCTTGTTGTTTCTTGGAAAGAAGCTGCTGACAGCCATGAATCTGTTGCAAGACTAGCTTTTGTGATACCCATTAGTTCAGATCTTCCTTCAGCAGGTACTTTTCCTTTCTTTACTAACTCTTGGTTAGTTTTTCTAAATAATGTTGAATCAACTAATTCATTTGGAAGAAAATCTGAATCGTTAGTTCTAACAATTCTAACTCTCCTCAGCATCTGCCTTACTATCATTTCAACATGTTTATCGTGAACTTCAACTCCTTGATCACGATAAGTTTTTTGTACTTCATCTACAAGATATTCCTGGCACGTTCTCACGCCATTTATCTGTAAAACTTCTTTAGGGTCTTTTGGCCCAGTAGTTAAAGATTGACCTGCTTCAACTGTATCGCCTTGATTTATTAATAAAGTTTGCCTTCTAAGGACTAGCTCTTCAATTGTCTCTTTTTCATTTTGAATAGTTACAATTCTATTTCCTTCTTCAGTAGTATCTATGGATTTAATTTTTCCATTAATTAACGAAAGTACTGCTTTACCCTTCGGTGTTCTTGCTTCAAAAAGTTCAACAATTCTTGGTAAGCCAGAAGTAATATCAAGGCCAACTACTCCTCCTGTGTGAAATGTTCTCATAGTTAATTGAGTGCCTGGCTCGCCTATAGATTGTGCAGAAATTATACCGACTGCCTCTCCTTCTTCAACAGGGACACCAGTCGCTAAACTAAATCCATAGCATAGTGGCTCCATAGATTCCGGATCAAGTGAGTTAAATGGTGAAAGTACTTTTATAGAATCAACTCCTGATTTAGCTATAGCATCCAATGCTTCCGCATCTATAAAAGTTCCTTTATTTAATTTTTTCTTTTCTCCATACTCTAGAATCTTTTTATTCTTCTTTATGTCTTCGCTTAGAACTCTACCAAAAATTGAAGAGTGTATGTATTTACTAACATTGCCATTTTCATCTTTAATTTTTTTAGTAGTCCCTTTCCAGTCAATATTTTCATCACCTATTTCTTTAATGACAATTCCTGCTGCTACGTCTACCAGTCTTCGAGTTAAATAACCTGAATCTGCAGTCCTTAGTGCTGTGTCTGCAAGACCCTTTCTAGCTCCGTGGGTAGAAATAAAGTATTCTAGTACTGACATTCCTTCTCTAAAGTTGCTTTTAATTGGTCTTTCAATAATATCTCCTTTAGGGTTTGCTACTAGACCTCTCATTCCAGCAAGCTGTCTTACTTGCATCATATTTCCTCTAGCGCCTGATTTAACCATCATGTCTACTGGGTTAAACTGTTCAGACTCAAGCTCAGCACTCATTGCATATTGAACTTGATCAGTTGCCTCATTCCATATTTCAATAATTTTTTGCTTTCGTTCAGATTCTGTAATTACATCATCTTTGAATTGTTTTTGAACTTTTTCAGCTTCTTTTTCGTCCTTTTCTAATATTTCATTTTTTGTTGGTGGAGTTTTAAGATCAGTCATAGCAACACTTAAGCCAGCTTTTGACC
>PBPX01000031.1 GCA_002724835.1 Actinomycetota bacterium
ATCATTATCGTAAAGATTTTCACATGAAAAATCATTAGAGCTAGCTGATTCATAAGTACTAGATGCTGAACATGACAAAGGCTTTTGCAATTTAAGCATGCTTTGAGTTGTAGTTGATGTTGTTGGTATAGTTGTTTGGTCGACTATTTCTATCTCTTCAATTACCTCTTCAGCAATTTCTGTGTTATAAAAGTAGCTTGCTCCTGCGATCAAGGGAATGATAAGTGCAAGAAAGAAAACAGCTCTTATACCCGGCACTTCTTTTCTGTTTGGCAATTCTGTGGCGCCGTAACTTGATAAAGGCCTAACAAGAGGAAGGCCACAATCTCTACAGCTTTTTACAGATGGAAGATTGTTGTTTCCACAACTTGAACACTTAATTTGAGGTATGCGTGTTCTCTTTTCGAACCTACTTTCTTCTAGCCTTGGTTCAGTTTTCAAGTCGTCTATTTTTAAACCTAACCACTCTCCACAACTTGAACAAAACTCTAATTTTGTATCAACCACTGCCTGGCAAGCTTTACAAGTAATATTTTCCACAATAACCTTTGATAACTAGATTAATAATAAAATAATACAGTAACATTCGAATAAATAAAATACTCAAATAATAAAAGAATAGGAAAATATTTATGGCTGAAAATCAACTAATTCCAGGTCAACCATTAAGGAATGGAGTCGATCTTGTGGCTGATAAAAAAACAGGAGCATTAATAGTTATTGGAACTTCAGCGAAGTTAGAAAAAATTTCTTCTGGCGGAATAACTTTAAATAACTGTTCTTATACTCCTGAAATGTTGTCCGAATTAGCAAAAATGGATGGTGCAATTATCGTTGATGCAAATGTAAACAATATTTTAAAAGCAAATGTTCATTTAAATCCATCAGATAATATACCAACATCACAAACAGGGACTAGACACAGAACAGCAGAACGCGTATCAGTAGAGACGGAACTGAGTGTAATTGCAGTTTCAGAAGAATCTTCAACAATAAAAGTTTTTAGTAACAATACTGTTAACGAGCTTGAAGAGTCTTCAATTATATTTGGAAAAGTTAATGAGTCTCTACAGTCAATTGATCGAACAAGAAGAAGATTTGATGATGCAGTATTAGAACTTGGTGAACTAGAAGTAGAAAATACATTAACAAACCAACAAGTTCTTGAAGTTATTCAAAGAGGTGAATTGCTTGGAAGGCTTTCACACCAAGTAAGAAAAGAAGCTACTGATTTAGGAGAAGATTCAGGATTAGTTATGATTCAAATAGACTCCCTTGAGTCAGGGGTTAGGAATACTTTAGATTTAGTTTTAAAAGATCACTTACCAGCTAAAAGGTTTAGAAATATTAACAAAGCTGTTGATGAGATAGCAAATTTAACCTATGAAGAGTTGAATTCAATTCAACACCTAGGATCAGTTTTATTTATGGAGTCATTGGATGAGGTCTCAACCTCCAAAGGCTACAGAATTCTTGCAAGATTACCTGGACTGCCTGATAACCTTCATGATTCATTAATACAGAAATTTAAAACACTTCCAAATTTATTAACCGCATCTACTGATAAATTATTCGAAGTAGAAGGAATAGGAAGAAGCAGGGCACAGCAATTAAGGGAATATTTCGACACACTCCTTAAAAACGTAGGTTTTTCATATATTAATGGGCATTAAATAGATTTTTAGTTATAGTATTGTTGACATCTATGGCAACAAAATCAAAAAAAGTAATTGATAAATATAAACCAAATCAATTTGTAGTTCATCCTCATCATGGTGCAGCAAAAGTCATAAGAAAAGTGAATAAAAATGTTGAAATTTTTGTTGAAGGAGAACCTAAATCAAAAAGAATTCAGTATTTTGAAATTGAAGTTTTATTAGATGGCTTAACCGTAATGGTCCCGGTTGAAAATGTCGACGAAGTAATCAGGCCTGTAATTTCAAAGAGTGCTGTATCTAGAAAAGTTTTTCCAATATTTAAGGAGAAACCAGAAGAAGCAGGTACTAATTGGAGTAGGTGGTATAAAGTATTAACTGAAAAAATGACTTCTGGGGATATAATTCAGGTTGCAGAGGTAGTAAGAGATTTAACACATGCACAGATAAATAAAGGAATTTCCCCGGCTTTGAAAAGAATGTTAGCTAAAGCCAGGATGACATTAGCAAGTGAGATTGCTTGNGCATTAGAAATAGATGAAGAAGCTGCCGTAGATAAAATATCTCAATATCTNCCAGAAGAAGAACCTGACGACGGATTATAATTTATTAAATAGCTTTATTAAAAAAGGTAATACATGTTCATTGGCAACGGTTGGGATTTACATAAACACTCGTCATCGAAGCCCATGTATCTTGCAGGTTTAGAATTTGACGAGGAAGGATTTGAAGGATACTCAGATGGNGATATTATCTTGCATGCATTGTGTGATGCTCTTCTAGGCTCGGTAGGCAAAAAAGACTTAGGTCATTATTTTCCATCCAAACAACCTACAGAAAAAGGCATAAGAAGTACAGTAATGCTAGAAAAGGTGCTGGAAATTATTGATTATGATAAATTAAAAGTAAGAAATGTTGACATTACAGTTATTTCACAGCGTATTTCTATCAGTGAAAAAAGAGAAAATTTGGAGAAGAGTATCTCAAAACTATTGAATATAGAGGAAAGTAAAGTAAATATTAAAGGTAAATCAGCTGATTTTCTTGGTCTTATAGGAGACAAGAAAGCATCAGCATCTCTTGTTACAATACTTTTAGAAAATGCTTAAGTTATACAATTCATATANCAATTCAATAGAAAAAATTGATTTAAATAAAAGAGAAGTAAAAATTTACTTATGTGGACCAACTGTCCAGTCNTCACCNCATTTAGGTCATGGAAGATCAGCAGTGGTTTTTGATTTTTTTGTTAGGTATCTGAAGTATTTAAAATACAACGTCATATTTGTTAGAAATATTACTGATATAGATGATAAGATAATCGAAAAGTCTTTTGAAGAGAATATCTCCTATAAAGAACTTGCAATGAGAGTTTCAAAAGAATTTGATTATGCCTACCAAAAGCTAAATTGTATNAAGCCAGATGAAGAGCCTAGAGCAACTGAATTTATTAAAGAGATTATTAGTTATATTGAAACATTAATAAAAAATGAATATGCATATATAACTAANTCTGGTGTTTACTATGATATTTCAAAATTTGATGAATATTTATTGCTGTCTGGAAGAACAAAGAATGAGGTAATTTCAGGAACNAGAGTTGAATTGGAGGAAGATAAAAATTCACCAGAAGACTTTGCTCTGTGGAAGTTCTCAAAAGAAAATGAACCATATTGGGAGTCTCCTTGGGGAAACGGAAGGCCTGGTTGGCATATTGAGTGCTCTTCAATGATTGAAGGAATTCTTGGTAAAACCATAGATTTTCATTGNGGGGGAAATGATTTAATTTTTCCACATCACGAAAATGAAATTGCACAATCAAAAGGAGCACANCCAAAAGAACAATTTGTAAAATATTGGCTTCATAATGGAATGTTAAATTTATCTGGCAAAAAGATGTCCAAATCTGATGGAAATGTNAAATTATTAAATGAATATATAGATGAATTCAGTGGTCCTATTCTAAGATTTTTCTTTTTAAAATCTCAATATAGAAGTCCTCAAGAATTTAATGTTAATTTGTTAAAAGAATCTGAATCAACATTAAACAATTTGATTGACTTTACATATGGTGTTGATTCTGAACTAAAGAGCAAAGAGGTCTTAGAAATTTTTGAACATTCTATGAATGAAGATTTAAATACTCCAAAAATGTTAGGAAGCTTATTTAAGTTAATAAATGAATCCGATACATTAAATGAGCAAAAGTTACTGGAATTAAAATCAAGCATTAAATTTGTTTTNAATCTTCTTGGTTTTGACTTAATAAAAGTAGAGAATAATGAAAAAACAGATGAGGAATTAACAAAATTCTTCAAAAAATATGATATTAACTTTGAAAATGTTAACCAAGCAGTTTCTGAATTTATCAATAAACGAGAAGACNTAAGGAAGCAAAAAGATTTTGNATCAGCAGATAAAATGAGAGAAAGTATCTTAGGAATCGGAATAAGTCTTGAAGATGGAACAGACAGTGGATGGTCTTGGAAAAATAGTTGAGGGAATTAATTCCGTAGACGCTGCATTAAACTCAAACCGAGTAAATGAAATAATTTATGTAAAGATAAATAATAAATCAACTAAATTAACATCTTTAATTCATAAAGCAGAAAATAAAAATATAACAATAAGAGAAGTAAAGAATAAAAAAGATTGGGAATTTAGCAATAGACATTCAGTTGTAGCTTTTTGCAATCCGATAACGACTTATAAAGAATCAGATATAAGTAAATTTAAAGATTCAAATTTTATTGTATGTGATCATATTCAAGATACTAATAATTTAGGAGCTGTTGTAAGAAGTGCTGCCGCATTTGGATTCAATGTTTTAGCTTTACCAGTTAAAAGATCAGTAAAGTTATCTAATAGAATATTTTCAATTTCTTCAGGAGGCTTAGAGCACGTTAATATTTTAATGTATAATTCCATTTTCTCACTTATAAAGAAACTCAACAATCTCGATATATGGACTGTAGGTTTAGACATGGATGGAGATGTAAGAATAGATGACATCGATTTTAATCAGCAAAATATTGCAATATTTCTAGGGTCAGAAGAAAAAGGAATAAGTCAGGAAGTAAAGAACAAATTAAATGTAATTTCAAACATTCAAATGTTAAATAATACTGAATCATTAAACGTTTCTATTGCTGGAGCTATAGCAATGCATCAGATATTTATTAAAAAATAAATTAACTGAAATTTTTTGTTTGCTATTATTTTACTATTCGCCGGAGTAGCTCAGTGGCCAGAGCAGCCGACTTGTAATCGGCAGGTCAGGGGTTCGACTCCCCTCTCCGGCTCTAAGTGAAAAATTATCAAAATACTGTAAAATTTATATTTGGATTAGTAATAATTATTCAAATTTCCTTAATATTTTTTGGATATTTAAGGCCTTCTATCATATATGACTATTTAGATTTTTGGCCGATAACTATATTTCCATTTCTTATTTTATTAATATTTCGAAAAACGAATATAAAAGAACAAGTGAGTTTTTATGTTTTCATATTTTTAACTATTGTTTTTTTATTTTTTCAAGCCGGACATTTTTTTAAGTCAGAGTTTCTAAGCACATATTCATTTGATTCAAGTTTTCAAAATCTCAATTTAGATTCTAGTGTTGAGCACCAGGTCTTTATTGATGAAAACAATACAATCCATTTAAATTATTTTATTGGAAGTGGTTACAAGATTGATATTATAAATGAACCTGGAAAATCAGGATTCCCAGAAGCAATAGAAACTATTGTAGGAAGCCCTAGAGCTATTATTTTTAGAGAAGTTGATACTAGTTCTCTGCTAAAGGTTAAAGGCTGGGAAATTGAATTAGGATCACAGGATTTATGGAAACTGGATATTTTTTCAATTGATTCAATCATACATTTAGACAATCTTAACCTTTCGCCATCATCATTATCTGGCACAGGTGAGATATATTTAGGTCCTAATCTTAATTTGAACGAATTAATTTTGAATGGAAAATATGAAATTACTGTATCAAAACAACTACCAATTGTCGTTAGAGGGAATGCTACGGTACCCTCTTCGTGGCTTAATGCAACTGTGGGATACCTTAATCAAATTGATGAAACATATAAATTAGAGATTGAAATAATCGATGGTTCCGAAGTAATATTTAATGATGGGTGAAATAAAATATGATTGACCAACTAGGCAACGGCTTGCTCTTAGGAATAATAATTTCAGTAGCATCAGTAGCATTATCTTTACTTTATGGTGTTACTAGGATTGTAAATTTTGCTCACGGAGAAATTATTGCATTAGGCGCTATCGTTACTTTGTTTTTTTCAGGCCCGATTGATTCAAGAGTGCTCTTCCTCGAAAGGTTTTCACCTCTAGGTCTTAGTTTTGTAACTTCAGCAATAATAGGCATAATATTTTGTGGAGTATTTGGTGGATTGTTAGAGTTACTACTTTTCAGGCCACTAAGGAAAGCAGAAGTTGGAAACATAGCCGTTTTAGTAGTAACTATTGGCTTGTCAATATTTATTCGCCACCTCTACCTTTTATTTGCTACTGGGAGAGTTCAAAACTTTCCACTAGACCTTGAAAGAAGGCAGACTTACTTGTTTTTTGAAATGACTCCAAGAAATTTTAAAGTATTGATTGCTGGCTTAATTGTAATGATAGTAATTGGTCTATTCTTAACGTTTACCCGAATGGGAAAAGCGATGAGGGCTGTCAGAGATTCTGGAGAATTAGCAAGCGTTTCAGGAATTAATTCTGACAGTATTATTTTATTTACATGGGTTTCTTCAAGCATGCTTGCCGGATTAGCTGGAATCTTTCAAGCCATCATAAATGATGTTAGGTACAACATGGGATTTCTAATTTTACTACTTATTTTTGCAGGGACAGTGTTGGGAGGAATAGGGACTTCTTTTGGAGCAATGGTTGGGGGGTTGCTGATAGGAATTTTTGTACAAGTATCAGTTGCACTTCCATTTATGGAAGGCCATACAGAAGCTAAAAATGCTGTAGCTCTTGCGATAATGATTCTAATTTTGTTATTCAGACCCCAGGGCATTTTTGGACAAAAAGAAAGAATTTCATGAAATTATCTGCAAAATGGGTAGTAACTATATTTCTTACTATTTTCTCTATCTATTTAGTATTTGTTCTAAACGAGGAAGGCCCACTAAGAATACTTTTTAATCTTTTAACTTTTGCTGGAATATATGGATTAGCAGCAATTGGATTAAATGTTCACTTTGGGTTAACAGGTTTATTAAATTTTGGACACGCTTCTTTTATGGGTGTAGGCGCATATGTTACATTATTACTAATACCTCATGCTGCAGGCAGAGAAGGCGAAATAACGGAATCAGGCCTTCCATTTTTTCTCGCTTTATTAATTGGAATAATTTCAGCTTCTTTATTTGGTTTATTGCTTGGATTGCCAGCCATAAGGCTTAGGGGAGATTATTTAGCTATAGTTACAATTGCTGCTGCAGAAATTTTTCGTCTTCTAGTAAGAGATCTTGAATCAATAACAGGTGGAGTATATGGAATAATTAATTTTTCAGATTCACTCCAGCAATATAGACCAATTTATTTTGAAAATTTTGTTTCAAAATATGAACTAAACCCATCACAGGTTTGGGTAGGACTATTATCTTGGATTTCTATATTGTTTGTTTTAATTTTTTTAAAGAGGCTTACCAATTCTCCTTGGGGAAGAGCACTAAGAGCAGTTAGAGAAGATGAGGATGCTGTACGTGCTTTAGGCAAGAATGCTGTTTGGCTTAAATTACAAAGTTTTATGTTAGGTGCTGGAATTGCAGGATTGGCAGGTGTATTTTTAGCTTTCAATTATGGCTCCCTTCAAACTACTACCTTTGTACCTTTATTAACTTTTTATGTTTGGGCAATAATGATTCTTGGAGGAGTTGGCAGTTTAAGTGGACCAATTTTTGGATCGGTAATATTTTGGGTAATAAT